>JAJDWI010000146.1 GCA_022825665.1 Candidatus Poribacteria bacterium | reverse complement strand
CTAACGTCTCCATTGTTGAAAAAGTCGTTGACTTTTTCGTTTGTTTGTGATAAACTATTACCAGTCACTTGGTTGAGAGTTGTAACTTCCCCACCCTTGCGGATGTCTCAACCACCCCTTTACAAGGGAGCAGAGTGATTGTGGCACATACCACCGAAAAGTGAAAAATCTTGTTTCAAGTCTGAAAGATGACGGACCCTTGTCCTTTTCATATTTTGAAACTGCATAAGGCAGTCAAGTATCAGTCATCGTTGCGAACAACAACTTTGTGTGTAGCGTGCAATATGGCCCGCACCGCAGGATTACACCTGTGTTGTCCAGTTTCGGCTGGAAACAGACTCCAGAGGACCCCGTGATGACGGTTCATACCTAAAGAAGTCTGAAGATGGTCCCATAGACAAAAACATCACGTGGATGTGCGTCTAACCCCTAATTGTTCGGATGAGGTTCAAAGAAACCCTGTCCTTTAGAGCGGGGAGCGGTCATAATATGGAGCAGCAATAGATGTTATCCCAAGTTATTCATCAAATTTTTCAAGTATTAAAAAGAACATATTTAGTGTTTCTATTAGTCTTTGTTGTTATATTAATATGTGGATGTGATCAAAAACGTGGTGAGGATTACGTTAAATTAGATGCTCCACTTGAAGAAGTGTTACCCAAAATAACGCTTGTTGTTCCAGAAGAGAAACTTAAAAACCAACCAATTGAAATCACCGTTAACAGTACTTATGTTGGAAAGGGTGAATATTCAATTGACGAAGATAACACTCATGGATTCCAATATATATTCCACAATAAGCATGTCGTGGAGGGAAATAAGTATATCTTTACAGTAGTTTCCTATAACTGGGGAGGATCAGGCACTTTTTACTATCTCACTGCAATTGATAAGGTTACTCTTAAGAGTGTTGATGAAGTTTTCCTTGGAGATCGAGTTGAAATACAGAAAATATCCTTGGAAAAGCCGAATAGTGATACTGTGACTATCAATTATGTTGATAGGAAATCTGGAACAGCCATGACAGAGAAATCAGATAAGCCAGAAGAAAAACATTATGGGATGCATAATGGAGAACTTAATCAATATTGGATTGAAAAAGTGGAATGAGAAAAGATTTTAATACTGAGATTTTAAGTAGAATACTACACATGAATGCATCATTCAACCTAAGGATAAAACTGATACATTGTTGTATTCAATAATACGTTTAGGATACTCCATGTAGTTCCCATCAGATAATCACCCAGAACTAATCCAAGAAAGAATGGTACAACACGACGATAACTCTGTATGCCTCCGTGTCGTAAGATTAACCATTTCAACGTTAATGCGATGACCAAAGGAATCCATAGATCGGACATCTCTTGGTTGCTTGCCATCACATATCCCAGAGGATGTAGAGGAAGCCAGAAGAACTTGACTCGTAGGTAGGTCAACACCATCATCACAGAAAACCCGATTCCAATGAAGATAACCCCTATCCAATCTGTATCAAGTGGATAAGTAATCCAATTTGTTAGCCTGCTGAAGTATTGCCTTCCATATCCAAGAGCCCAAGGTCCATAATATCCAGAATCAGCACCGAATTGGTAGTAAAGATGGAGTTGTACCCAAAAGGCAATGAGACCACCAAATACAGTAGCAATGATAATGGTATATAACATCCTGCGTGGGTTAATATTTGCTACTTCAGCAATCTTGAATGCTTCAAGTTGATGTGGCATCATTTGGGGTCGGTAGTCACGATTGAAGAAGCAGACAGAAAGTGCAGTTAGATTCTGTGCTCCGAGACGATGTGTACCTATGACGGTGTTTAAGATGTACCGTGGTGCTTGCCAATGATATGCATGAACAAAGATCCCTGATTCAGCACGGATACGTGTTGTTACAATTGGGGTAATGAGAAATAGCAAAGCAAACGTTAAAGCAAGCCAAATTGCCATACCTGCCTTGTAGAGTAGAAAAGCAAATAATAGGATGCCTAATACAAAACCCCATACTGCTACTTGATACGGCATCGGTTCGTTAGAATGTTGTTCCGGTGGGGCTCTCCCAAGGTTTAATGCATTTTGTATTACTACTTTGAAATGTCGTTTACCAGTCCAGGCAAAGAAAAAAATTAACCCAATAAATGCACCGACAGTCTGTTCATTAAGGTACGGGAATCGGGGGATACTTTTCCATCCAACTGCATCGGATAAAGCAACTTCGTTACGATAAATGAAATAGAAAAAAGTTGTAGAAATTAACACATCTAATGGCATCAGGAACATTATGCCAATAGCAAACGGATAGAAAGCAGTGATGATTGTACCATATAGACTCAACGGGGGTTCTTGAAATCTGAAGAAACGACGGGTGACGGGAATCTCTGGAATTACAGGATACAAATGACTTAATCCATTGAAAAGACTGATTCCTGCTGCAATTGAAAAGCCAACCCACATACGTTTATTTTTAAAGAAACCGGAACCTGGATTTGTCATTGCATGTGGTAAATGGATGACAGGGAATGTCAAACGTTCACGTTGTGACCACTGTTTCCGTAGGATTGTATTTAGGCATAAAAAAATAAATGCAATCACTGAAAAGAGTAATAACCATGCACCAACTACTGGCAGCCAAACTTGTAAATGATGTGGAATATAAAGACTTGAATCCCCTTGATAGTACCCTCGTAAAGCACTCTTATCGGAAACGGTCAACCAAGTCGGGATGTGATGCCAGAATAGTGCCTGCCATTCGTTTTCTTCAGTAGCGAACCAGAAACCGTGACCTAGTACAGATAAGATAGCTTGCAGAATATCGCATCCTGCTAATGTTGTCGCAAAACTCAACGAAACATAGAGAAATAATAGTTCGCCTTGTCCAAATGTATATTTTAGTTTCAGAATACGAAGAAGAACATTGATAAGTAAAACTGCAATCAGAATAAAGATTACATTCGAATAGGGGGCTACCCAAGTCGGAAAGGTATAACGTACCAATTCCATCTGAATAAGAAAATAGCAGTTTATCGGTGCAATTACAACGAAAATAAGGAAGGCGCGCCATGTAAATGCACTTTGTTGTGGGGAAGACATCAAATTATCTTGCCTTAGATACATCTTAGAAATGCTTTGTTTATTCTATCAGATGCTTAAGGGATATTCAAGAAATTTGAATGTGGAGCAAGAATCAGAAAACCTTGATATATAGGTCTATTTATGCTATTCTGTATTTAAAATTATTGATGAGGTGTTTTTAAGATGAAAATGGATGTTCGGTCACCACAAGTATTTAACGATCTCATAACTTGTGATATTAAGATTATGAGCGGAACACCAGTGTTTAAAAACACTCGCGTTCCCATTAAGAATCTAATTGATTATATAGAAGTTGGTGAAAGTCTGGATGACTTTTTATCTGATTTTCCATCCGTAAAACGTGAACAGGTACTTCAAGCATTGGAACTTGCAAAAGAGTTACTCCTTACACAGGCTTATGAGAATTCTCATTGATGAATGTTTACCGAAAAAATTGAAACATGAGTTAAAAAACCATCATGTTATTACAGTACAAGAAAAAGGTTGGAACGGTAAAACAAATGGAGAATTACTCAATATAGCTGAAAAGGAATTTGATGTTTGGTTGACTTCTGATCAGAATATAGAATCCCAACAAAATCTCAATAGGTTTAATATTGCTGTCGTTGTACTTGTGGCACATCGCAATTCGTTAGAATCATTACAACCATTAATCCCTGAATTACTTGAAGTTCTACAAATGATACAACCTAAACAAATTATATACATTAACTCATAGTATGAAACATGACCATAAGGAGTAAACTAACTCATCACATTGATTTTGTTTGTTCAGTGGAATAGCATAGTATTTTATTTTATCCTTCTTCGGTGTCAAAACCCCGTTCCTTTAGGTCGGGGATGTAGACACCGCTAACAACTCTATGAGATCAAAAAGGCTTGGCATTAGGTAAAATGCATTGTATACTATTTAGACCGTTTCAGTGGTAGGGTTGCAAGTCCTATCACACCACTTGCAATGGG
>JAJDWI010000087.1 GCA_022825665.1 Candidatus Poribacteria bacterium | reverse complement strand
AACCTGCTCAGGTGCGCCGATGTCAATAATGAGAGATACAAACCATCTATGAGCTGTTCTGGATATTGTCACTTCCACGATTTCACCTTCAAAACGTAACGATTCAAACAGGTTTACCCACCCTATTTTGGGAAACTTGATCTGCTTTCCTTTTACTTCTACAGTTTGACTATTTGTTGTGAAACTTTGTTTGGAACCACGTCGCTTAAACTTCGGAAAATGAGACCGCTTAGATACCCAATGAGATATAGATGAGGCAAGATTACCAAATATGCTTTTGTTCGCTACAACTTGATCTTGAGATTTCGTCCAAGCATACTCTTTCTTGGCAACATTGAAACGCTTGTTAAGTTCGGATGCTGAAAGAAAGTTATCTTTGGCTAATTCTGACTTGAAATCGGCAAGGGCGTAATTGTAAGCAAATCTCGCATATCCACATTGCTGAGCAAACCAATTCCGTTGCTTATTATTCGCATCTAAGGCGATTTTCTGAGACTTATACATGGTATCACCGTTTCTGTGAAGACCCGTTTCCCATCGCAAGTGGTGTGGTAGGACTTGCAACCCTACCACTGAAACGGTCTAAATAGTATACAATGCATTTTACCTAATGCCAAGCCTTTTTGATCTCATAGAGTTGTTAGCGGTGTCTACATCCCCGACCTAAAGGAACGGGGTTTTGACACCGAAGAGGATAATCCATCAGTTGAATCCATTGCTGAGTTATTCTACTCGTATGATTCGTCGACCTGAGTAAGTTTGACCGAACATATCAGTTGTGCGTACATAGATTACGTATGTGCCTTTACGGATGTTGTCAGGAAGTTTAGCTTGCCACATGTGATAAGATTTTGGTACTCCGTAGTTTAGACGTTTGCCTCTTTGGGGTAATTCGTTATCTTCCTTCAACAGTATCTTCATTGTTTCCCGTATTGAATTATGCATCTTTCGTTCAATGTGAAACATTTCATCTCTGTCCCTGACTGCTTGAAAGTATGGGTCTTTCTGTGGAGTATAGGTCATTGGTTTCCATTCACCGTCTTTACCCAGACGAATTTCAACCTTAGAACGTTCAGTTCCTCCAAAGACATTTACAAGGACATCTGTTTTACCAGTTTCCTCGGATTCAATTTCCCAAGGAGCCCAAATATTCATCTGATAATCCGCAGGACGACGGGCAGCTTTAAATCGAATGGAATATTGGTTTCCACTAAATGTAAAGATACCATATCCGTTCGGTGCACCATCACGCATGGTTGTGTGTGGAATACCTATTTCATCAAGTGTACCTTGCCACCATGAACCTGATGTAGTTGCATGATTGTGATGGTGGTGTGGTTTATCTCCATCCCAACCGTGTTTTGGTCCAATGAAGTCATCGCGTTGAATGTGTGTATGAGCAGACAAGGATAATGTGTGTGGACGGTCTCCGAGTAGATTCATCAATTTCTCCACATCACGCATCTCTGTTAACGGAATATGAAATGATACAACAACAAGCTTGTCTTTCGGCACAAAAGCAAGGTCATTGCGGATAAATGTCAACTGCCGTTCTCCTACCTCGCTAAGATAAGAAGGTTGATTATCGTCATTTCGGAAAAAGAGTACATTGTCTATATTGATGAAATGGACTGGACCCCAATCAAATGAATAACATGCGGGTCCATACACTCTTGTGAAGGTTTCATCTGCGAAACGGTCATCTGTTGCCTGACGGTTCATATCATGATTGCCATAAACATTGTACCATGGTATTCCAACGGTAGACATCACTTCGTTTAGAGGATGGAATAAGTTTAAATTATCCCCTACCAAATCCCCAAGACTAATTCCAAACACAGCATCAATTCCAATAACTTCTTCTATTACATCATGTGCTAACCACTCAATTTCCTGCATACTTCGGGGTTGTGTATCTCCGAATACAAGGACTTTGTAGGTATCAGGTTCAGTCTGTTCAGTAAGTGGAAAATCAATTGATTCGGGTAATGGACCGGTAGGAGCTATGCCGGCGTACTTCAGTCCATCTGGTGAACCGTGGGGTTTGTGAATGTAATAAAATTTCGGGAGACGATTTTCATTAACTGGTGTCATATAACCGCGAGGTTTTATGACAAATATAATGGTGTCATCACTGATAGAAAGGGAGTATTTTCCGTTAGCATCGGTTTTAACAACATCCATTCCATTAGAAACACGAACTCCAGATAAACCTTTCTCGTCAGCATCCTTCACTTGGTTTCTGTTTGTATCCAGAAATACTGTACCAGTTGCGGTTGAATTTTCTGCAATACTGTTTCCAAACCCATAAAATACAACGATTGACATTAATACTACAAAATACCATTGTTTGTAAACCATACAATTCTCCTTGTCCATATATTATTCCAATTCCCACTCTTGTCTGAGTTCAGACATGGGTCTGTAACTCACACCTTTGTTGTAAAAGTTCCCAAGCCAACTACCGTCCTCACGAAAGAAAAATCGGTCATCCTTCTCTTCATGAGCGAGTTGGTATCTGGTATCAATGCTGATACGGTATCGGTCAGATCGATTTGGAGCACTGCTGTGCATCATAAATAGTCCAAATATAATTACATCTCCAGGTTGGAAATGTGCTGTTGCCAAAGTAAATCCGAATTTCTCAACCATCTCGCGTGGATTGGTGCTAAATACGGCTTCTGTCAAATCGCTGTCCATATCGGTCGCGCCATAAGTGGACTTTAAACGCTCATGTTTATGTGAACCCAGACATATCACAAGAGGACCGTTTTCCAGACCAATGTCGGTTAAGGCACTCCACATCGTGTATCTGTTTTGTGTGCCGCGCCCAACATAAACGCTATCGTAATGAAAATGGTTGTGTCCACCTTTCGCCATGCAACGAAGCCAACGTTTATCAAATGTAATGACCGGACCACCAAGGAAATCTCTATAGAACTGCATAGTCCGCTCACTATCAACAACATCAAGAATCGGTTTAGCGTGTGCCACTTCAGTTTGTCTAAAGAAGCTAAATGTCTGATTCTGTTCACCGATGTGACCTTCCTCAACAGGTGTATTCGCTTTTAACCCACCGCGTTCTGCTATGTTTTGGAACGTCCAATGTGCAGCTTTCTCTGCATACTCCCGTTGATGGAAACCACGAATGAATAGATACCCATCCTCACACATCTTTCTATGTAAAGTTTCGTGATTATTGAGAAGTGAGGAGGAATCTTCTAATTCCATGATCTCCTCTCCAAAATGAAAACGGTGTTCACCGAAATCAAAAGGTGTATCCTTAGCGATTTTCTTAGGTTTGTTCATTTCTATCAAGTGCCTTTGGGAAATAGACATAACCATCTCTTTCCAGGGCTGCAACTTGGCTATCTAAATCATTGTATGCTACGAGCGAAAGAGTTTTCGCCATTACAAGTAATCCTTGAGAGTAGTACAATTGCATAGAATCCATAATCTATGTCGGACATAGATATCTTATCACATGAAGCAACCTAACATGATAATAAGACGAGATATCAGATTATCTCGTCTTATTAAAGTAGAATGGCTACAGTTATTCTGATAATACAATTACACCGCATCCAATACGCATACCTGCAGCACCAGATGGTTGTGAGGTGAAATCATCCGCGCCAGCATGAACAATGATACCTTTACCGACTACATCAACGTCAGAACCGGTTCCAATTTCCCATAGATCAGTTGTTAATGAAATACTACCTGTTCCATCTTCTCCGACGGTGATATTTCCAATATCTCCAAGATGGAATTCACCTTCTCCCCATTTTCCGTGTGCAACACCAGTTGGATTCCAGTGTCCACCTGCTGAGCTACCGTCTGACGCACTACAATCACCGTTTTCGTGGATATGAACTGCGCGAAGTCCAGGTGATGCACCCTGAATTTCAATCATGAGTGTAATTTGGTCATCATTTTGTGTGAAGACTGCTGTTCCTGTTACGCCACTGTCGTTCGTTGAACCAATTACGGCATTTGCTTGGACGGGAGTTGCTGGTGTAAGATCTGCTGCTTGTTGTACTACTTTCTCACAACCAAAAACTGTAACAGAAATACATAATAAAATAAGAAATGTTAACTTTGTACCTGAGAAATAAAAATTTGTTTTCAATGTATGTTCCTTTCTAATTTTAAATTAGACTTAGATTAGTTTGATATCAAATCGTTAATATATTGGTTATCGATCACGTAATGTGATTATTGATTTTGAATGGTTAAGGATATTATTCACAAACATCTATTTTATACACGGTAACACTCTAATCATAATTGCTTGGTCGATGATCGCCAAGGAGTCTTCTCTGTTGAGGGTTCGTTTGGGAGAGGATTGATTCATCAAACTGAAATTTATTCAGATATGGTGGATATTTTTGTGTAATCATACGCATGGCATAGTGTACCTGTAATAGATAACGAGTTTCTTCACTCGTATTAGCAGTGCCTCGGTGCCAGACTTCACTACGGAAAAGCACCACATCTCCTGCATTACATAAAATACTCTCTTCACCTTTGTTATTCCATTCTGTCGCTCCGTTTGGAGAACAACCGGAAAAATGACTTCCAGGAACAAACTTCGTGGGTCCCAATTCTTCGTACATATCGTTGAGATAGTAATGTGCAGTGGTGATAAAGATTGGAACTTTGACGCGTGGGTCGGAACGTATGTCAGCGGGTAGACTAATGGGTAGCCAATCTGTATGCAAACCTTGATCCGGACGTCCTGGTCCTGTTAACCAAGATTGCATCCCAATGCAATGACAATCTCCACCGTGAGTCGCCTCTGCAACTTCTATAATAGGAGATTTGTCAAGGAATTGGAGAAACAATGGATCTCGATTAAACGAGTTGTTAATGATTTTGTTGAGGAATCCTCCACCATTTTGAGGTGTTTGGTGTCGATCCAAACATTCTGGGATTGCTTCTAATCGATCCATGGTTGCTCGCAATTCAGCGACTTCCTCAGCATCAAGCACATTAGGAAAATAGACATAACCGTCCCTTTCAAGTGCTTCAACTTGGCTTTCCAAATCGTTGTATGCGACGAGTGAGAGTGCTTTTGCCATATTCAGGACTCCTTTTAGAAGGTAGCATCAGGACAACACTTATCGCTATGATATGTTAACTACGATGGAGTTGTCAACATATTTATTAGTTATAACGTGAGTTCGATTAATGAATATTGTATGACAGAAGGAAACCTTTTTGATATGATGATATATATTACTTACGTTCTAAAGATTCAGAGTTTTCAGAGTCAAGAGGAAAATTGTAAAATTTATTCATGTGCTACAAACCTATATTCTGTATGGTTTCATAGGGCAATTATGACTTATTTAGTCAAGAATGACTCTGAAAATTCGGATTTTCTACACAAGACAATGACAACGGTTTTTTATGATGTAAATTCAGTCGATGTCAATAATTTCAATTTTCATCAATATCCCAAGTACAGTTGATATTGATACCTTGGTAAAATTGTTTGAGTGCTGGTTTATCAAACCATAGCTGCATTTCTTTACTAACTATATGACCAACGCTGTTCACCTTAAGATAAAGACCTCCTGCCGTCCATTCGGGCATGATGTTATATTGTCCTGTTTGTGCGGCGTAGATATTAAGCAGTGCCAACGGTTCCATCGCATCAAGGTTAGCAGTTTTGTGATTGTCATTCAGGAGTTCAAACACTGTTTTTCCTTCATGTCCCTCCTGTAGCTCAGGTTTATCCATAACTCGACTATGAAAGACAAAATCATCCTCAAGTGTGAATAGACCACTATCGACATGTTGGCGTTGTTTAAGTAGGTTGTGACCTATTTGCTCTGCCATAGCAAGAAATTCTGTTTTCGGTTCAACTCTATACAGATCAACCAAAGCGAAAATAAATGCAGGTTCTAAGGCTGTAGTGTCATTATTTAAAAGTGGTTGTGTATTTTTATCAACTCCAATGTCTCCAATACCGAAAGCTTTGAACATAGTTCTGAGGTAGTCCCTAAACTCCGATTTTCCTCCTGAAACTCGATATCCTCTGGCACAAACGGAAGTAAATAGTGGTGTTATGTGTTGTGGTAGAAATGCCCCTCCTTCTTTCGCACCAAAGTATAACTTCGCATCTCTGAAAGGTCCTATTATACGAAAATCTGTTAAGTCTGTTCCATCAATAATTATACTCTTCAGCGTATTATTTTGTTGGTCGTAAGAGGCATTTAGGAAACCGATGATGTGTTGCTCAACTGCCTCTTTGATATGTGCCATTTCACTGACACGACCATATTTTTGTGCATTCTCTACGATTGTCAACATACCCATCATCTGGGTAATGGAGTGATTCAACAAATTACCGACATAGACTCTCGGCTCGGTCGCTTGTGGATATTTACTGCCAAATACATTAAGTCCTCGTCTTGAACTTTGTGGATGCATCAGAAAAGGTAAAATGCGAGTGTCAGGGTCACGCTGCATGATAATCAGATTTAAGAGACGTTCCGCCCAAATCCGTGGTGCTTCTTCATGTTTTTGGTAACCCAAACTGTAAGCTGCATAAGCCATATCCAGTGCTACACTGATAAACGAGAGATCACCGCTAATGTTAGGTTCTTTATATCCATCCCAAGGTCTGTTCCAAGTATTTGTATGATCAACTTGTTTGTTGAAATCTCCATGTCGATTGTAGTGTAAGGCATCCCAATCCTTCATATTTACTTCCCAAATGCCCTTCATCAACATCTCACTTTTATCGGGATCAACGGCTCTTAGTAATTCCCAATATGGATATACATCCTCTATTTCATGCACAACCCCTTTCATACCATACCTATTGCCAGTTACCAAGTCCACATATCCATGTCCACCCCAATGTAAAACACCACTTTGGGGATACCAATAGTTGTTGAACATATATGCGGCTGCTTCTCCAGCTGCGCGAACATATTTTTCATTTCCTATGAATTGACTTAAAGAGGCAAGCAAACGCATTAAGTTCTGCTGATTTTGAAAGAAACACCAGACGGTTGGTTTCGGCTCCGTACCAGATTTGTAAGATGTCTTTGATCTCGGTGCCTTCAGGTGTTCGGTATCAAGGCAGTCAGCAAAGAGAGGCATATTCTTTCCACTGTATCTATCTCTTCCATATTGAATTGCTGTATCTGCGAAGTGTGTGGCAGCCTTTAAGAAGCGGTTATTATCTATTCCTTTTGGATCTAATTTGTTTCTACCAATCCACCGTTCTAATCGTTCAACTTTCATAATCTCACTTTGGTATGTTGTTGTAAATTCCTTCAATTGATATATTTGAAATATAATAACACGACTATTTCCTTTTTACAATCTTTTTGAAATAGGTGCAGGGTTATTTAGTTTTCGGTATTTTGGTTGTTTTTTATCACAAGCGTTAATAGTTTTGGATATGCAGATATAGCGTGATTTTTTGCGCTATATCTGCTATATTTCACCTTAAAAAATCACACCATTTGAGGTGAAAAATG
>JAJDWI010000117.1 GCA_022825665.1 Candidatus Poribacteria bacterium | reverse complement strand
TAGATAAATATGGAATAAGAACCGAAAACAGTGCTATAATTTCTTGCATGGGCGATCGTCCTTTCAAAGTTATTGTTTGGTTTTATATAACTTTAGGACATCTGCCCTATTTATTCAACAAATTTTGGCGAAGGTATTGTTATTTTCCTTTATATTATTAAGAATTTATATATAGTATTTTGCAAGCGACACACAGTATTTTCTCACAACTGTGTGCCGCGACTGTTAAATGTATATACCTGAACTACTTCGCTTTTAGTTGCCCCCAAGTAAGCGCAAGCTTACCTGTTGCTTCTACCGCTAACGACTCACTCTCCATAACATCAGCGATTTCATCTTCATCCAAGACACGGTCATACAACCGCACCTCATCAATTATACCTTTAAAAAAGTAATTGTGATTTGCCGTTTCATTTGCACCCGCACCAATTAGAAATTCTTGAGCAGGATTAACATGTATTTCAGTATCTCTTTCACCTACAAGTTCACCGTTTACATAAAACATCATTTTCCCATCAGTGTATGTGCCAGCAAGATGATCCCACTCACCAAGGTTTACAGCCGGACCTTGTATAGGTTGCCAATGATTTGGTCCGCCACCTGTCCAATACTGCCATGTATTGCCCGGTTCAGCATAAAAGATGTATCCGCGTTGAGGAAAGTCATCGCGAGAAGAAACTACCGCGCGGTGATTTGTACTTCCCGGTTCTACATTTGCCCAAGCACATATAGTAAAGGTTTCTCGATTAAGGTTTTCGTGAAAGGGTACATTCACTTCATCCTCAACTTGATCAAATTCAAGTCCTCCGCCATAATAGCCATCAACCCATTGTGGGTCTCCAATTAACTCGCCATCGTGTCCATTACCGGTAGAGTCGCTTGCAGTATTACCCCCATTATCATTGAGTGCCCAATATGCTACAATACCATCGTCAACTGCAACAGATAGTTCCGGTTGTATCATAAGGCATACAAAGAATAGAATAGCGACTGTGATAGTAATAGTTTTCATTTTTAACTCCTTGTTCTATTATATATCTTCGTCAGGTTAGATTGATTCAATGCAGAAATGTTCTCGTGAAACTACATTACCACAATTAACACCATATTATTTATTTAATTGAATTTAGTCAAGAAAAAAACAGGGTTATTTAGTTTTCGGTTTTTCTGATATATTTTTCACAATTCAATAGATACTTTGTAGGTCGTGTAGAGCGATAGCGAAACCCATAAGCGTTAATGTAAGGAAGGGATGCGTTTGTAGTCGCGCAACTCATTGCACCTCGGACATTCGTAGGGGCGAGGTCCCCTCGTCCGTCTTCATCCCACACCCTCTTCTGTAGGAGCGACCTCACGGTCACAACTTTACGACATATTGCTACGAATTAACACTAAATAACCCTAAAAAAAGGAAGGATATTGTTAAAAGGTAGAGTCTTTTACGCCAACTTTCGTTGACGTATTTCTCCCCACGGACCAGTAATTGCAATCGTGACACCTGGATTCTGAATGTTAACAAAGAGGGTTGTACCATCTGGAGAAAAAGTAGCGCCAGCAAACTCTGAGGTGTTTGACGCATTCCGTGCAAATTGATATGTATGTCCCTCAGGTGTTACCCCAACTATGTATTGGTCTTGCGGACCATCTTCACAAATAATCAGGTCACCCCACGGTGCAACCGTCAAATTATCCGCATTTTCAAGTAGATTACTATCATTCGGTTCAATGAAGAGTTCCAATGTGCCAGGATCCTTATCTTCGCGGTTTGTGCCTTCATAAGGACTCGGAATATAACGCCAAATTTGTCCTTTCTGTTCAATGCCACCATTTGTGCAAGCAAAATATAACGCATTCCCGCTATACCAAATACCTTCACCCCGCGCAAACATCGCAGCGTCTTTTTCCTCAACTCCTTGCTTACGAAGGTCATCGTCTGGCGATTCAACATTCTCTACATCTACCCAAGAGACAGCCATTTTTTCTGAGACAGCAATAGGGTCATAGGTCCACGATGCTATCTTCTGCCAACGGGTCTTCCAATTCCGAGTATCAGCAGCTGCCATGCCTCTAATTTTTAGTGCCTGTAAACGTCCTCCCTTTGCAAGTTGTCCCGGTTCTTCAGGTATAAAGCGATAGAACAATCCATCGTTTCTATCTTCAGTTTGGTAGACAATTCCAGACTTTTCATCTACAGCGATGGCTTCATGATTAAAACGCCCCATTGCTTTAAGGGCAGTAGCTTGCACTAAACCGGGAGTTGTCGTTACTGGCACTTCAAAGTTGTAACCGTGGTCTTGTTCAAAAGTAAATTCTGCTTTTTGTACAGTTTCTTCACAAGTCACCCAAGTATTCCAAGGGGTTATACCGCCAGCACAATTACGGATTGTTCCAGCCAAACTCAGGAAATGTTTTTCAAGTGTTCCCGAACGTGTATCATAAACAAGTGTCGTCGTTGAACCCAGGGATGGAGCTTTCTTAAAGCCAGCATCGTAAAATTTATCAGTGTTAACCAGATTTAACTTTTCATTATTCCATCCAAAAGGTCCAACAATTTTATCAGTTGCCTTCAATTCGTGATTACGGATAAGTATTGTCTTGCCATCTGGACCAGGTAACGCTGCCATACCGTCATGTTTACCCGGCACCCAAAGTCCATCGTCCATCTTCTCACCAGTTCGTGAAAAGGCATGACTCACAAAACCTTCTGGTAGGTCAAGGAGTTTGTTTCGAGTCGGTTTAAATTTATAGGGAGGGTCAGGTTTAAAACCAGGGATATGTTTTATCAGTTTACGTTTCACACCTGAAAAACCGAAGCCAACTGCTGCAGATGCAGCTGCTACCGCTCCATAACTTAGAAACTGACGACGAGATATATCTATTTTCAATGCTATTCTTCTCCTATGTTGGAACTTGAATAGAAATTTTTCTATATTATAGTGAAATCCAAAAATATGTTCACACGCCCTGGTAGGTGCGGTTTCATGAAGATTAAGGAAATATTTCGGTAATTCTAATTTTCCCTAGACCGGTAGGTGCGGTTTCCTAACCGCACTATTTACACAAGTTCGATTTCCTAACCGAACCTACCAAAGTGTCCAAGGAATTACGAATTTTACTATAACTCAATCATGTTTTGTTGTTTTAAGGATAATCTTAAATTGTTACATTTTTTTTGAGATTTCTGTAAGTTTTGTTGACAACAAATATTGACTGTCCTAATCGCATTTATAATATCCATCTATTCAACCCACATAGCTTGGATTAGTTTTGACACAGTATATCATTTTGTGTTAAAATTCTACAACGATTACTAAGTATAGCATAGTTTCAGAAAATGCTCATCTATAAATACAGTAATACCATTTCTAAATAATAACTTCTCATTAACAAAGAACACGTTCGTAGTCGCGCAATTCATTGCGCCTCTTACATTAAAATTAGTATGAAAGTTTCAAATGTAGTTTTATTTATTAGAATTGGTATAAGAACGTGTTCTGTCAATAATAGCCAATAAGGAGATACCGCGTAATGGAGAACCACAGTTATGCCCCAGGAGAGATAGAGCCATACTGGCAAACAAAATGGAAAGAACAGGAAGCATTCAAAATCCCAAATGATATAGAGACATTACAAAAAAAACCTAAATTTTATGTACTCGGAATGTTTCCATACACTTCTGGAGCAGGACTCCATATAGGTCATGCTAAGAATTATGTTCCGACAGATGTCCTCGCTAATTATAAGCGTATGCAAGGCTATCATGTCATGCACCCGATGGGGTGGGATGCTTTCGGACTGCCGACTGAACGAACAGCAGTACGTGAGAATGAACATCCAGCACATATCACAAAACGGAATACCGAAACATTTCAACAGCAGATTCAACGAATTGGTCTCTCCTACGATTGGTCTCGCAAAATTGACACATCCCTTCCAGACTATTACAGATGGACACAATGGATTTTCCTAAGACTCTATGAGAAAGACTTAGCATACCTTGCCGAAGTTCCTGTCAACTGGTGTCCAGCATTAGGCACCGTCCTCTCAAATGAAGAGGTTAAAGATGGAAAGTACGTCGAAACAGGTGATCCCGTTGAACGTCGTCTCATGCACCAATGGATGCTAAAAATAACAGTTTATGCAGATCGGTTATTGGAAGACTTAGATCTACTGGATTGGCCCGATGGACTCAAAGAAATGCAAAGGCATTGGATCGGTAAATCCGATGGTGCAGATATTATATTTGACATCAAAGATAGTGATGCAACATTCACCGTTTTCACAACACGTCCCGATACACTCTTTGGGGCAACATATTGTGTATTAGCACCAGAACATCCGCTCGTTTCAGAAATAACACATCCCGACGCTGCAGACAAAGTTAATGCTTATGTCAACAATGCTGTCAACAAAACCGATCTCCAACGCACAGACCTGGCAACTGAAAAAACCGGTGTTTTCACTGGTGCTTACGCTATAAATCCCTGTAACAACCAACCTGTCCCAATTTGGGTAGCAGATTATGTCCTAATGACTTACGGCACAGGTGCTATCATGGCTGTTCCGGGACACGATGAACGCGACCATGAATTTGCCAAAACTTTTGACATTCCTATCGTTGAGGTAATCAGTGGTGGGGAAAAGCCGATTGAAGAGGAGGCTTTTGAAGGTGATGGTGTATGTGTTAACTCCGATTTTCTCAACGGGTTACAGGTTGACGATGCAAAAGAGAAAATGATTACATGGCTTGAGAAAGAAAAAAGAGGAACACGGCAGGTTCAGTATCGACTTAGGGATTGGCTTTTCTCAAGACAAAGATACTGGGGTGAACCTTTCCCACTTGCACATCTTGATGACGGAACTATTGTCCAAATTCCTGATGATCAATTACCCGTTGAACTCCCGCCAATCGATGCCTATAAACCGACAGAGGATGGTAAACCACCACTTGCTCGCGCCGACGAGTCATGGTTAAAGGTAAAACTTCCTGATGGTCAGATCGCAACCAGAGAGACAAACATCATGCCTCAGTGGGCAGGATCCTGTTGGTATTATCTAAGATTTTTGGATGCACACAATACAGCTGCCCCGTATGATACTACACTTGAAAAGTATTGGATGCCTGTAGACCAATACATGGGTGGTGCAGAACACGCAGTACTACATCTGCTTTATGCTCGTTTTTGGCATAAAGTGCTTTATGACATCGGTTTGGTATCCACAAAAGAACCGTTCCAAAAACTACTTAACCAAGGCACTATTCTTGCTGAATCTTTTCAAGATGATGCGGGGAAATACTATTATCCACACGAAGTGGAAAGGGACAAAGAAAAAGCGATTGCAAAATCTACTGATAAACCCCTGCACGTACAAATGGAGAAAATGTCTAAATCTCGTTTTAATGTCATAAATACAAACGATGTTATTGACAAATATGGTGCTGATGCGTTACGGCTTTATCTCATATTTATTGGACCAGTTACCAAAAGCGCGCCGTGGCAGGATGCCGGTGTTGAAGGTGTAAATGGATTCCTTCACCGCGTTTGGAGACTTGTTGTGAATCAGTATAACAACGAACTTAATGAAAAGTTAACTGATGCTGCAGGTACAACAGAAGCTGAACTCTGGCGTGAACTTCATAAGACTATCAAGCAAGTAACTGAAGACACAGAATCTATTGACAAAATGAATACCGCGATTAGTCAGATGATGATATTTGTTAATACGGCAACAAAGACAGAAACATTACCGAAGGAGACAATAAAGATATTCCTTCATCTACTTGCACCTTATGCCCCGCACATCGCGCAAGAATTGTGGCACCGTCTCGGTGAAACTGGTTTCATTGCACACGCTTCTTGGCCCCAATACGACGAGAATGTCTTGGAAACTGCTACGATCACCATAGTCGCACAAGTAAATGGAAAACTCCGTAACCGTCTACAACTCCCCGTAGATGCTACTGACAAAGAGATAGAAGAAGCCGCCCTTGCAGATGAACGGGTTCAACGTTTTATTGATGGAAAACCAGTTCGAAAGGTAATCGTCGTACCGAATCGTCTTATCAACATAGTCGTTTAGATCCTAAAAACGTATGTAACGTGAGTTCGGTATAAGAAAAATGATATGCTCTTTTCCCAAATATTACCTTAATAACAACGGTAGGTGCGGTTTCCTAACCGCACAGCACGCCAAAATTCGTTTTCCCGAACTCACGTTATGTAGAACATCACATCAACCCTTCATAAAAAGGTGATTAAATGTGGATTAAATACACGATTAGTGTGTTAGTAATTGTTGCTTCAATGACCGTAATTGTGTTTGCCGAAGATAGTGCAGGTAAATTGGTATTTACCATCCGTGAACCCCTCCAGAATGAAGACGGTTTCCGAGCTGCAACACGGACTCTGCCGAAAGGTAGTGATACATCAAATTGGTGGGAATTTCATCAATTTAACATCTGTACGATAAATCCAGACGGAACAGATTTCCAACGACTCACTGACGATAATGTTTCGCGTAAACCCAGATGGTCACCAGATAGGGAACGAATTGCATACATCACTGGGTTGAATCAGGACAAACAGCTTTATGTCATGTGGGCAGATGGCAGTGAAAAAAAGAGACTTATAAAAAAACAGTACAACATTCACGATTTCTGGTGGTCCCCATCAAGTAATGCTATTCTTGTTGTAGTAGAAATTGACCGTCCAAAAGATCGCTTGGAAAATTGGGAGGTAACGGTGGATGGAAAAATAAAGCGATGGCGGACAATGCAGTGGTCAAAAGGGTGGTTACATTGGGATGTGAAAGGTGAAAAAGTTAAAACCCCACACAGAAGATTGGCTGAAATATTGCCAGAAGGCACGCAATGGCCTCAGTGGTCTCCAAATAAAAAATGGATCGCATTTAAAACCGATGGACTCCTTGCAATAGCAGAGCCTGATGTCGTCAGTATGGGTAGGTCGTGGTTTCTGCAACTCAACGAACCGCCATGTGATAGTATTGAAGAATGGTCACCAGATGGAAATCACGTACTTTTTTATACTTCAGGTGATATATGCGTTGCCACAGTTGAAAAAGGTAAATTCGTGAGTTATCAAAATCTAAGTTTTTACCGTGGATGGGATGCGACATGGAGTCCAGACGGCACAAATGTCGCATTCATCGGAAGTAATAAGGATGGAAGACGCACAAGTGAAATCTTCATCTTAGACGTTGAAACCAGTAACATGCAGCAAATTACCTCAACAAATTACGATTTCTTTGATCTACATTGGTGATGAATATTCCGTACATTTTTTACATCCTCGCTCTATATGCGTCAATTTTAGAAAAAAGTCTGTTCGTAGTCGCGCAATTCATTGCGCCTCGGACATCCTCGTAGGTCGGAGCGAACAACGCCACCTCCGCCATGTATTATGTCTGAACCAGGATTTATAGGATAAGAGATTTGTATGCCAAAATTCCTTGGCAAAAGGTAGTCTTTATCCTTTACAACAGAATATATACTCACCAACTCCTAATCCTGCAAATCCTGAAATCCTGAAAATCCTGGTTCAGACAACATCGTAGGGACGAGGTCCCCTCGCCCTATATGCGTCAACTTTAGGAAAAAACGCGTTTGTAGTCGCGCAACTCATTGCGCCTCGGACATCCTCGTAGGTCGGAGCGAACAACGCCACCTCCGCCATGTATTATGTCTGAACCAGGATTTATAGGATAAGAGATTTGTATGCCAAAATTCCTTAGCAAAAGGTAGTCTTTATCCTTTACAACGGAATATATACTCACCAACTCCTAATCCTGCAAATCCTGTAATCCTGAAAATCCTGGTTCAGACAACATCGTAGGGGCGAGGTCCCTCGCCCTATATGCGTCAACTTTAGGAAAAAACGCGTTTGTAGTCGCGCAACTCATTGCGCCTCGGACATCCTCGTAGGTCGGAGCGAACAACGCTACCTCCGACATGTATTATGTCTGAACCAGGATTTATAGGATAAGAGATTTGTATGCCAAAATTCCTTAGCAAAAGGTAGTCTTTATCCTTTACAACAGAATATATACTCACCAACTCCTAATCCTGTAAATCCTGAAATCCTGAAAATCCTGGTTCAGACAACATCGTAGGGGCGAGGTCCCCTCGCCCTATATGCGTCAACTTTAGGAAAAAACGCGTTCGTAGTCGCGCAACTCATTGCGCCTCGGACATTTGTCACCTCATGCCTATCGTAGGGGCGAGGTCCCCTCGCCCGTAGCAGCCCGTGACATGTACGCTATAGCCTCGGAGAGGCGAAAGGTGTATAGCTTTCTCTTATCCTGAAAATCCTGAAATCCTGAAAATCCTGGTTCAGACAACATCGTAGGGGCGAGGTCCCCTCGCCCGTAGCAAGCCCGTGACATGTACACTATAGCCCCAGAGGGGCGAAAGGTGTATAGTAATCGTTGATCCTATTAATAGCAAGCCCCAGCGGGGCGACAGGTGTATCAGATGCCCTGAGGTTGCGCACTAAATTGACGCTTATGGTGCACTAAAATGATACAACCACGACTAACTGCTTCGTCTCGGAACTTGTTCAATAATCCGATCAGCCAACTTTGAGAATGGAAGACTTTGAAGGAAAACAGTACCTGTACCTTCAAGAGTCGCAAGAAATAATCCTTCACCCCCGAAAAACATCGACTTTAATCCCTTGATCCTTTCAATGTTATAGGATATTCCTGAAGTAAAGGCTACCAGACAACCAGTGTCAATACGGAGAGTCTCGTTAGTAAGTTCCTTTTGAATTACTGTTCCACCAGCGTGTATAAAAGTCATACCATCACCACGAAGCAGCTGTAAGATAAATCCTTCACCACCAAAAAAGCCCGCACCCAATCTCTTTGAAAAAGCGATGCTAAGTTCTGTTCCCAGAGCAGCACAGAGAAACGCATCCTTTTGGCAAGTTAATTCTCCACCTATTTGTCCCAGATCAATAGGTATGATATGACCCGGATAGGGCGCAGCGAAAGCAACACGTCTTTTGTCGCTACTTGTGTTAGTAAAGTGTGTCATGAATAAGGATTCACCCGTGAGTGCACGCTTACCAGCACTAAGGAACTTACCCATCAAACCATCATTGCCACTGGTCCCATCACCCATCTTCGCTTCAAATGTTATGTCCTCTTCCATCCAATTCATTGCACCGGCTTCCGCAACGATTGTCTCGTCTCTGTCAAGTTCTACTTCAACGACCTGTATATCATTACCAATTATTTCGTAATCTATTTCGTGGCTTTGCATTTATGTTTCCTCACATCCTTCTAATGAATATATTTATTTTCTTGAATTTCTATATTGTAGGGTATATTCCTACTCGAAGTTCATAAACTTCAGATGTAATAATAGCATATCTGATTGAAGGTCTCAAGGTAAATTAGTAACAAAGCCATTCAGTTTTTCCAAATCTTATGATTTTAATATTAAGCCTTCTCTGTAGGATCGACCTCTTATCCCAAAAATCCTAGTTCAAGCAACATCGTAGGGACGAGGTCTCCTCGCCTGTCTTCACCCTTCTCATCATATTGACAAGTTTCTCCACCTATATTGTCCCATCTCATCGTAGGGGCGGGGTCTCCCCGCCCTATATGCGTCAACTTAAGGAGAAAACCCGTTCGTAGTCGCGCAATTCATTGCGCCTCTTACATTTGTCACCTCATGCCTATCGTAGGGGCGAGGTCCCCTCGCCCGTAACAGCCCGTGACATGTACACTATAGCCTCGGAGAGGCGAAAGGTGTATAGCTTTCTCTTATCCTGAAAATCCTGAAATCCTGCAAATCCTGGTTCAGACAAGAAATTCTGAAACCCACATTATACCTATTGGATATCTATTGTTCCAACTCCTTGATAACCTACCCAACACAACCCACCATCCGTTAAACTATAACATCGTATTATGTCTGAACCAGGATGGACAGGATAAGAGATTTGTATGCCAATATTCCTTGGCAAAAGGTAGTCTTTATCCTGGACAACGGAATATCTATTCACCA
>JAJDWI010000125.1 GCA_022825665.1 Candidatus Poribacteria bacterium | reverse complement strand
TGGTGAATAGATATTCCGTTGTCCAGGATAAAGACTACCTTTTGCCAAGGAATATTGGCATACAAATCTCTTATCCTGTCCATCCTGGTTCAGACATAATACGATGTTATAGTTTAACGGATGGTGGGTTGTGTTGGGTAGTTTGTCAAGGAGTTGGAACAATAGATATCCAATAGGTATAATGTGGGTTTCAGAATTTCTTGTCTGAACCAGGATTTTCAGGATTTCAGGATTTGCAGGATAAGAGAAAGCTATACACCTGTCGCCTCTCCGAGGCTATAGTGTCTATGTCACGGGCTGTTACGGGCGAGGGGACCTCGCCCCTACGATAGGCATGAGGTGACAAATGTAAGAGGCGCAATGAATTGCGCGACTACGAACGGGTTTTCTCCTTAAGTTGACGCTTATGGTGTCTTCTATGATTCAGACAATTTCCCCAAAACTTTATACGCTGCTCGCAATTATTGCTTTGCATGTTTATTGACATTCTGCTATAGTATATCGTAAGATATTGAAAATATACACTTGTTAAAATAAACGCACATCTGATTGCGTGCCTTATCAGGATAAAGTTAATGAACACTTTCGGACACCTGTTTAGAATTACAACTTGGGGTGAATCACATGGCGGTGCTGTTGGAGTCGTGGTAGATGGATGTCCTCCGCAGATTGACATTGATAAATCCGCAATACAATATGAACTCAATCGTAGAAGACCGGGACAAAGCTATCTCACTACGCCGCGTAAAGAAGAAGATGTTGTTGAGATACTCTCTGGTGTATTTGAAGGGAAAAGCCTCGGCACTCCTATCTCTATGTTGGTGTGGAATAAGGACGCACGTCCAGTTGCTTACGAACACCTAAAAGACTTATACCGTCCTTCACATGCAGACTTTACATATCAGCAGAAATATGGCATTAGAAACTGGCAAGGAGGTGGTAGAGCAAGTGCAAGAGAAACCATCGGACGTGTCGCAGCAGGGGCAATCGCAAAAGAGATCTTGCAGGTGCAGTGTGAAACTGAAACATTGGCGTATGTCAAACAGATTCATACCCTTGAAGCAACAGTAGACTCAGACACGGTTACGCTTGAGGAAATAGAAGCAAGTCCAGTTCGGTGTCCCGATCCGATTGTTAGTCCGAAAATGGCAGAACGTATTGATCAGGCGCGACGCGACCAAGATTCCCTTGGAGGTATAATTGAAGCAGTTTGCCGTAATGTTCCCGTCGGTCTTGGTGAACCAGTCTTTGATAAACTCAAAGCGGATTTAGCAAAGGCGATGATGTCTTTACCTGCAACGATGGGATTCCAAATCGGGTCAGGTTTTGACGGTATCACCATGACTGGTTCTGAACACAACGACGAATTCTATAATGAATCAGGACAGATTCGAACTCGAACAAACAATTCAGGGGGTACACAAGGAGGAATATCTAATGGTGAAAATATCCTGTTCCAAGTCGCTTTTAAACCGACAGCAACCATCGGTAAACCTCAACAGACTGTTGATATGGATGGAAACGAGGTTATTTTAGAAGCAAGTGGTCGGCATGACCCATGCGTGTTAGTACGTGCACCTGCGATTGTAGAGGCGATGGCTGCACTCGTTCTTACAGATCATCTCCTACGACACAAGGCTAAATCCTAAGAGATACTTGCATGGAAGGTCAAACAATCATTACAACACAGGAAGTTGATGAACTGTTAATCTCCACCGTTGTTCGTTTGATCCAACGACGTGCCTTTCCAAACCTTCGTAATATCATTGCAAAAACGCATTCGGCAGACATTGCCCGTTGGTTTCCGCGCCTCCGTCCAGAAGCAAAAAGTAGCCTATTTACACTGCTGATTGAAGAAAAACGAATGGGAGAGGTGTTGTGTGATCTGAATACTGCAGATATTGACGAATTTGTTGAAAAAACAGAAGCAACAACGGTGGCGAGTGTCTTGCACACAATGCCAGCAGACGATGTTACACGAATTCTTTCCGACCTTCCTGAAGAAAAAAAGGAGGAACTGCTTAATCTCATTGCGGGTGAAAATTCAGAGGATATTGAACGGCTCCTTGAATATGAGGAAAAAACCGCTGGGGCTATAATGTCACCGAATTACTTCGCACTGCTTCAAGAGACAACCGCCGCTGAAGCCACCGAGATGATTCGGGAACTAACTGAAGTAGAAATACCACCGATTACTTTTTATGTTTATGTTGTTGACGAAGACAATAAGTTGAAAGGAGTCTTATCGTTACGGCAGTTGGTGCAGACAAAGCCAGATACCCCGTTAAAGAATTTGATGACATCAAACTTATATACTGTTCACACCGACATGCCGCAAGAAACAGTAGCACGTGCAGTTGCTCGGTACAACCTACTCGCAATACCGGTGATAGATAGCATTGGTCAATTGGTTGGTGTTATTACAATTGATGATGTTGTTGATGTTATCCGAGAAGAGAATACAGAAGACATGCTCAAGATGGCGGGGACCGGTGATTTAGATATTACTTCTCGCTCTATTTTCAGGAATACACGTGCACGTTTACCGTGGTTACTTGCAAGTTTCGCAGGTGGTTTGATTGCGGTGTATGTCATCGGGATTTTTGAAACGCAATTAAAACAAATTGCTGCCTTAGCGGCGTTTATCCCAATAATAATGGGAATGGGAGGAAATATAGGGACGCAATCCTCTACCATCATTGTCCGAAGTATAGCGATTGGAGAGGTGAGCATAAAAGACACTTGGCATGTGTTGTGGCGTGAATTTAGCACAGGAGCATTACTCGGAATTACTTATGGGGTATTACTTGGTGGGTTTGCGGCACTTTTTCCACATTATAGAGAATATGCTTGGAAATTACCACTTGTTGTCGCACTTGCTATCTTTGTGAACATGATTATTGCAGCAACAGTAGGAACGATCATACCTATGTTTTTCAAACGGGTTGAGATTGACCCCGCAGTTGCTACGGGACCATTTGTTACAACTGCGATTGATGTAATCGGTATTTTTACCTACTTCCTATTAGCAAAAATATTCCTTTTTTAACGTGAGTTCGGGAAAACGAATTTTGGTGTGCTGTGCGGTTAGGAAACCGCACCATAAGCGTTAATTTAGTGATTCTTGTCTGTCTGAATTACCTGTTGTCTGAACCAGGATTTTCAGGATTTCAGGATTTTCAGGATAAGAGATTGTATGCCGATGTTCCTTTGCCAAAGGTAGTCCTTCATCCTGGACAACGGAATATATACCCACTAACTCCCAATCCTGGAAATCTTGGTTCAGATAACATATATGTCGGAGGTTGCTTTGCTCGCTTCGGTTTACAGGACTGTATGTGAGAATGCGGGCGAGGCGACCTCGCCCCTACGAGAATGTCCGAGGTATAATGAATTGCGCGACTACAAACGCGGTTTCTCCTTAAATTGACGCTTATGGTTCGGTTTCCTAACCGCACCTACCGTAGTGTGTAAATAATTATGGATTTTGCTATAAAATACTTTTACTTTATTAGGGACTCAAGAGCATTCTCATATTCGTAAATCACTAAATTGACGCATAAGGTTTAGTGTGCTACATAACGTTTTTGACATAAATTTTCAGTATTGAAATCGTAACAAGGAATTTTTTATGCCAAATAAACAGCCGACAATCGGTGAGTATCTTCTGAAAAAACTAAAGAGTTACGGAATCGATCACATTTTCGGCATACCTGGGGATTATGTAGTGCAGTTCTTTGATATGATTGAGCGGAGCCCTATTCAACACATCGGTACAACGCGAGAAGAAACAGCGGGATTTGCTGCAGATGCCTATGCACGCACAAATGGCATGGGGGCTGCGTGTGTGACATACGGAGTTGGTGGTTTATCTATGATTAACGCTGTCACCGCTGCCTACGCTGAAAAATCACCACTTGTTGTCATTAGCGGTAGCCCAGGGATAAATGAACGCACTGAGGGCGCACTTTTGCATCATAAAGGTAAAGATTTTTTTACACAACAGCGTATTTATGAGGAGATAACCGTTGCATCAGCACTACTTGACGAACCTTTCACTGCCTTTAACAAAATAGACAGAGTGTTGGATGCAGTCTATTGGCATAAGCGTCCGGGCTACATTGAATTGCCACGCGATATGGTAAGTATACAAGGATCAGTCCACCAACGTATTTCAATGAGTGGACACCACAGTGACCCCGATACGTTAGACGCTGCTCTATCGAATGCAATTACATTCATAAATCAATCCGAAAATCCAGTTATTTTAGCGGGTGCTGAACTGCATAGACTCGGATTTCAAGACAAATTACTTCGGTTTGCCGAAGAAAAACAGATCCCAGTGGTGACAACGTTGTTGGGAAAATCAGTGATGCCAGAGGCACATTCACTTTACTTAGGTATTTATGGTGGTGCGATGGGTAGAACAGAAATCACAATACTTGTTGAAACCTCTGATTGTCTTATTATTCTTGGTGCTTTCATGACCGATGTCAACCTTGGGATTTACACGGCAAACCTTGCGCGAAGTCGCTGTGTCTATGCTACATCGGATAAAATCACAGTTTGTTACTCTACTTACGAAGAGGTTACGTTTGAGGATTTTCTTGATGGTTTGTGTTCTCCGCAACTCCACAAACGTCCTGAAGCGAATTTGGAATGGGTACTGGAAGTGGCAGAGCCCTTTGTTATAGCCCCTGACCAAACTCTAACAGTGAAACGTCTATTTCAACATCTCAATCAATTTCTGCGTGATGAGCTGACGGTTATTCCTGATGTGGGTGACTGCCTTTGGGGTGCTGCGGATTTACGTCTTCCGGAACACACGGAATTTATTTCTCAGGCATACTATACCTCAATGGGGTTTGCAATTCCCGCTGCTGTTGGTGCTCAACTCGGCAAACCTGGCTCCAGACCACTTGTTATTGTCGGCGATGGTGCTTTTCAAATGACAGGAACCGAACTCTCTACAACTATCCGTTATGGACTTAACCCGATTATTCTTGTTCTCAACAATAACGGTTACGGGACTATGCGTCCCCTCGTTGAAGGACCCTTTAATGATATAGTAAATTGGCGTTATACTCATCTACCGGAAATGTTAGGAGCAGGACGCGCCTTTGCTGTCCGTACCGAAGGTGAATTTGACAGTGCCATGGAAGCCGCACTTGACGAAACACAACATTTTGTCCTAATTGAGGCAGAACTTGAAAAATCTGATATGTCCCCTGCACTTATGAGGTTGGCTGAGAAGGTGTCTGAGAAAGTTTGAGTCTGAAGATAATGTAAGAAGCAACTTCTGTACTGGCACCTTCGCATCTTGTTAACCATTGACAAAAAAGACGTATCCCGTTAGAATATCGGGAATTCATCATGCTCCCCAATGCGTTGGAGTAATTTAGACATACATATCATTAGAAAGGATAACTTATGATACATACACCCCCAGAATCCGCTGTGATTCTCTTTGATGGAACAGACCTTAGTAATTGGGTAGGTCGCGACGGAGACGAACCGAAATGGAAAGTCGAAGGCGATGCTATGATTTGTGAACCACGAACTGGTGACATCTCAAGTAAGGAAACCTTTACTGACCATTTCCTCCACCTTGAATTTATGACACCCGATATGCCTGAAGCAAGTGGACAAGCGAAAGGTAATAGTGGAGTATTCCTACAGGGAAGATATGAAATTCAGGTCTTGGATTCTTACGGTATTGAAGTTCCCGGCAAAGGTGATTGTGGTGCTATTTACAATCAATTTGCTGCACTTGTAAATGCATGTAAACCACCGCTTGAATGGCAAACGTACGATGTTATTTTCCGTGCACCCCGTTTCAACGATGCAGGTGATATGACTGAAAACGTCCGAGTGACTGCCCTACAAAATGGATTGGTAATCCTTAACAACGTTCAACTCCCAGGAACTACAGCCGGTGGTGCCGATTCAGCAATAGCAAAACCGGGTCCTCTACGTCTACAAGACCACGGCAATTTAGTCCAGTATCGCAACATCTGGGCAGTACCACTGCCACTTGAAGGTTCTGATCAATACTAAGCTTACATATACACTAAGATACAATGGATTGTGTTGAAAAACTATACAATCCATTGTCTACTTATATTAGTTCCTCACATCTTCAACCCACCTACAAAATATAATTCAGGAGAATATTATGGCAAATCAACCTTTACCAACAGTTCCTCGACGACGATTGGGTAGAACGGAATTAAGCATACCTGTCATCCCTTATGGCACACAAGGTTTTGGTAACAACTTTGGATTTGTGTCAGATGAGGATGCAATAGCACTCATTAAACACGCAGTCTCTATCGGTTGTAATCATTTCGATTGTGCCCGATGCTATGGAGATTCGTTGAGGAAACTTGGTTTGGCGATGAAAGAAATTCCACGAGAGGATGTTATCATTACAGCGCGGCTTTGCTGCCATTCTGCATCGGATTGGGGTGGATATGGAAAGGGAAGACCCGACTATTCTGCAGACCGTGCTATCGCGGATTTGGAAGACCAGCTTCAAGTACTCAACGTTGATTATCTTGATGGTATGTTAATCCACGATCCACATGAAATTGACCCAACACTTGAAAAGGGTGGGACACTTGAAGGGTTACTCAAATGTAAAGACCGTGGACTTGTCCGACACGTCGGATACGGTATGCGTCAACACGATTTTCATCTCAAAGCAATTGCTACTGGTGATGTTGATCTTCTCTTATGTTTCAACGACTACAACCTTATCCGACAAACTGTTAAGGATACTATTCTCCCTGCTGCAGCGGAAGCAGATATAGGTGTGATGAACGGGTGGTCTATCCTGCGTGGTATCCTCACGGATGTTAACATTGATGACGAAATTGAACGTGGACGTTGGAAAAAAGAAGGCGACGTTGCTACAGCATACCCGATATGGCAATGGTGTGTTGAAGAAGGCATCAGTATATTACAACTTGCAATTCAGTTCTGTCTGAAAGATGAGCGGATTCACGGAAATAACATTGGAAGCCTCAATGTTGAGCAATTAGAGGCAAATGTTCGCGCCGCCAGTACACCTATACCTGACGAAGTATGGGAAAAATACGAAGCAAAATTTGGTTCACAAGATTAATTTATCAAGAAATTTATGGGTTGCTCGTGGGAGCGGATAATCCTGTAGGGCATTGAGTTTTACCCAATCTGCTTGTATCGGTCCATTTAGTTTTACCTCACCCGAATGATAATTGCATTCAAACACATCCAGGACAATTTTAAAATGGGTGAATGCGTGTCTAACACGGGTGAGGTATTTCATTTTGGTGACTGAAAGATTGACTGACTCTGTGATGTTACGGATGCATGCTTGTTCTGCTGTTTCGCCTTCTGCAATTCGTCCATTAGGAAATTCCCAAAGTCCACCAAGCAGACCGTCAAGCGGACGCTGCACGATTAGCACTTCGTTACCTTTGTATATGACACCAGCGACCATATTATGTTCTGGAATTTTCTCTTTCTTGAGTCTACGTGGAAATTCATCTTGACGGTTTGCTTGGAATGCCTGACAAAAGGTATTCACCGGACAAACAAGACATGTCGGCGATTGAGGACGACAGACAGTTGCTCCCAATTCCATCATCGCCTGATTGAAAGCACCCGGTTCATCTAAATCCAAAAGTTCATCTGCTTTCTGTTGAAATAGTTTCGCTGACTTTGCATCATTTATTGGTGTCTCCATCATGAATAGTCGCGCCAATACACGTTTTATATTTCCATCAACTGCTGCATAAGTGGAATTATATGCTATGCTCTGCACTGCCGCCGCAGTGTAATCACCTACTCCCGGTAATTTTCGAAAAGGCTTATATTCATTCGGCACTACTCCATTGAAATCCTCTACAATAATCCGTGCTGCTTTATGAAAATTACGCGCCCTTGCATAATATCCCAAACCTTCCCACACCTTCAGAACATCTTGTAGATTTGCCTCAGCAAGATGATAGATATCTGGAAATCTATCTATAAATCTTTCATAATACCCAACAACTTTTTTTACTTGTGTCTGTTGTAACATTATCTCAGAAACCCATATCTGATAAGGGTCATCAATCCCTCGCCACGGCAATTCACGCTTATGTTTTTTGAACCAAGTCAGCAAGATTTCACGAAATTCTTCTCGTGATTGTGAGATAAGTTGTTTTGACATATTACATATCTATCGCAATGCGAAAACCGATATTATGGCTTCCACTTATAGGTTCATGTGCAGCACGATTCGCACAACGTGCAGCAAACTCACCACGAGGCTGCCATGAGCCTCCCCTTATAACCTTTCGCCTACCGTCAACAGCACCCATAGGGTTTTCCATAGGAGAATATTTGTATGTGTCAATGTGAAACCAATCGCTGCACCAATCATAGGCGTTTCCTGCCATATCATAACACCCAAAAGGACTGATACCATCAGGAAAACTCCCTACTGGTGTCAATTTTTTCAACTGAGACTCCGATGTATTTGTCTTACTTGCATCCCATGTATTTCCCCATGGGTATTCTCTCCCATCGGTGCCGCGTGCAGCTTTCTCCCATTCTGCTTCAGTTGGCAAACGATATGTCTCACCTGTTGCGTTGTTTATCCAATCTAAAAACATATTCACATCATTCCAACTCACACCGACAACAGGATAATCTATACCGTTGAAGCGGTCATCTCCCCAAACTGATGGATGACGATATCCAGTTTCCTTTACAAACATGGCATACTGAGCATTTGTTACGTGATAGATTCCTATTGCGAAAGCATCTATAGTGACACTACGTTGCGGTTCTTCTGGATCGGTTTTCCGCATACCCGTTGGATAAGTACCCATCGTAAACGGACCGGCAGGGATATGTACTAATGTGTAATTGAGGGTATTGATGTGCATGGCTTCCATAATATAAGATACTAAGATAGACGACATCATTTAGTATATCACAACTAACTTAGAGATGCAATTTATCGGTTGTACTCAATTTAATCGTCGATTCTTCTGTCTGAATCGTTTGTTGTCTGAACCATGATTTACAGGATTACAGGATTTGCAGGATTAGGAGTTAGTGCGTATATATTCCTTTGTTAAGGATGAAGGGCTACCTTTTACAAAGGAACATTTGCATACAAATACCATTATTCACAGATATAACAAAACCTATGCGAAAAACCAAAAACTAAATAACCCTGTGCCTTGAATCACTTTGACATCTCTATTTATATTCTGATATAATCCTATAGGGTAAATATCATTCAATTCTTCAAAGTCCCAGTATCATAAATTTTGCACGACAACCATTTTGCACAAAAAATAAACGTCCTCTATTACACAAGTCCACACAGAGACATATACTGCATCTCTAAAACACAATTGGTTAAAAAATAACAATGAAAAAAACTATAGGTTACTACTTAATGACACTATTCTTTGTGTCATTGATGCACAATCCAGTCACCTTTGCACAAGATAGTCGTCAATGGTCTTTACCAAATGATGCAATAACTCGCATAGGAAAGGGTGGTATCACCGGTCTCCAGTATTCCCCCGATGGTAAACTTCTTGCTGTAGCAAGCAGTATTGGGGTATGGCTATATGAAACAACAACATATCAGGAGGAATCTTTACTTACTGGTAATTCCTCATGGCTAACATGTATAGCCTTCAATCCTAATGGAAATACAATTGCATGTGGCAGCATTGACAGTACAATACATATATGGAATGTTTCAACGGGTGAACACTTGATGAGATTGCGAGGACATACAGATAGTGTTTATGGTATTGATTTCAGTCCCGATGGAAACACAATCGCATCTGGTAGCAGTGATGGTTCAGTGCGTTTATGGAATGCGGAAAACGGAGAACATAAGAAAACACTCTCCGGACAGTCAGTATGGGTGTGGAATGTTGACTTCAGTCCTGATGGAAATACCATTGTTCATGGAAATGGGGATGGTACTGTGCATTTCTGGGATGCTAACTCTGGAGAACACCAACATCTGTATATTGCACATCCGTGGGATTCTAAAATGGCAGTGTTCAGTCCTGATGGTAGGACAATCGCAAGTATTAGTGGTGATAGCACAACACGTTTATGGGACATCAATACACAGTTGACTAAGGTGTTGCTTGTTGGACATACTGAAAGCGTTACTGATATTGCATACAGCATAATAGAAAAAATTGTTGCAACTGCAAGTGCAGATATGACCATCCGTATCTGGGATGCCAATACTGGTGAACACCAAAAAACTCTAAGAGGACATACGAGAGCAGTCAACAGTCTTGCAATTAGTCCTGATGGAGAAACAATTGCTACTGGTAGTCGGGACGGAACAATCCGTCTGTGGAATATTTCTACTGGTGATCACACGCATACAATCTCTGAACATTACGATTCAATCTACAGTATTGTGTATAGTCCTGATGGTGATATACTTGCAACTGGCAGTGAAGACGGAAATATAAGATTTTGGGACGCAAAGACTACAGAAGAAAGAATGACACTTACTGGACATACTCGTGCTATCAGTAGTATTTCGTTCAGTCGTAATGGTCAGATGCTGGTAAGCGGTGATAAAGAAGGCAGCATCCGTCTTTGGAATATCGATACGGGAAAAACGATGAAAACATTTGGAGGACATACTGGTGATGCCCGAACTGTACGCCTTTCTCCTGATGGGAAAAAAGTCATCAGCGGAAGTTGGGACGCGACTATTCGGTTATGGGATGTAAATCTTGGAATACAAAGCAAAATGTTAACAGGACATATAGAAGAGATATATACAATAGCATTAAGTCCCGATGGAAAAACAATTGTGAGTAGCGGTGCTGACGGAAGCATCCGATTGTGGAATGCTGATACAGGAACAAACGAGAGGACATTGACCGAGGATATTGATTCAATAGATGCTATTGCGTTTAGTCCAGACGGAACAACTTTCCTTAGTGGAAGCAGAGATGGAACTATTAGTATATGGAATGCCTCTAAAAACACACGTATTATATCGTTCAAAAACCAACACCCGTCAGATGGTCAAAGACGATATGCAGAAAGTGTGGTGTGCATCCAATTTAGTCCTGATGGACGTGTATTTGCCAGTGGTGGTAGAAATGGAAGCATTCGTTTATGGAATGCGGAAAACGGAGAACACATCAAAACGTTATACAATCGGAACATGATTGGAGACATAGTTGGTCATACAAGTAAGATTGATTCTCTTGCCTTTAGTCCAGACGGTCAAATCCTTGCAAGTGGCAGTAGTGATGGTACTGTTCTTCTGTGGAAACTTGAGGCAACATCACAGTGATAAGTTAATTTGCATAATAAATGAGGTTTTACTGTCAACCAATGGTGTCAATTTAACAGAGGCATTCAATCGTCGTGTAGTAGTCTTGTTGGGAAAGTTTCTAACCCTGATTACTTTCTGTCTGAATCGTGATTCAGACATTACTGCGTCCACTCCCTCCTCTCTGTAGGTGTGACTCTTATTCTGTCCATCCTGAAATCATGGTTCAGACAATTCTGACAACTGAAAACTAAAAACTGAAACATACATGAAATATGCATGAAATATATTGTTTCAAACCCCACATCCCTTTCCATTCCTCTCCAATACCTGTTATAATACTACCACTATGAAAAACAAAAACCGACCACAACCCACAATATCAACAGAAACCACCCGTTACCCCAAAAATATCCACCTAAAAACCGACCACAACCAGCAAATAAAAAGATACCAAAAACAATTTTTTTTAACCCCAAAAAACGCCAAAAAAACCGATTTTAACAACCCACAAACCCAGACAGGCACTAACTTCAGACCAATAACACCAAAAAGATACCAAAATGTTGCAAAACAACACAGTTTTGTATCTTTTTCAAAAGAGCAATTTTATGCGATTCGTAGTTCGGGTAGAACGAAAGCGACCTCCGACCTATGATTCTAATTTTATCATTCACGTTTGTGAAAAATATATAAAAATAATTGAAAACTAAATAATCCTGTCCACAGATAATTTCAATTGCCTAAATTCAACTATTTCAATATAATGCAAGCACATTCATGATTGTAGAAATAGAATTTTGCATAAGAACAATGCTATGAAGTGAAAAACAAAATAACGCTGATATAACAAGGATGGACTAATAGTGACAAATATAGAAATACCGCGTCCCGAATATCCAAGACCCGATTTTCAACGCGGAACATCTAAAGGAACTGACTGGATAAATCTTAACGGAACATGGGAATTTGCATTTGATCCAGATGATGTCGGTGAAAAAGAGGAATGGTATACCGACAACGCTCCTGACTTTCCATTGGATATACGGGTGCCCTACCCTTGGGAAAGCCTTGCTGCCTGGGGAGAAGAAGATCAAGCAGACAGCGCGACTTACCTAAGCACAAAGGCATACCTTAAACCAGAAGAAATCACTTGTGGAGGACTAAGTAGAGAAGGTAATTACCGTGGTGAACCCAGACACACAATTGGATGGTACCGAAGGACTGTCACTATACCAGAAAATTGGGGAGATCAACGTGTTATTCTGAAATTCTGTGCAGTTGACTGGGATACCACGGTTTGGGTTAACGGCAGTGCAATTGGAGAACATAGCAACGGGTATTTACCTTTTGAATTTGACATTACAGACGCACTTACCCCCGGTGAAACTGCTACCATCGTCGTACGTGCTTATGACGCACAGGACCATAGTGAACAACTTGCTGGAAAACAGATCGGTTGGTACACTCGTACCAGCGGTATCTGGCAAACCGTCTACCTTGAATCGCGAAATGCAACGCATATCAAGCAGTGCCTAATCACACCAGACATAGATAATAGTACAGCGACTTTTGATGTAACGATTGATGGAGAAATCGCTTCTGGTACAGAATTACATTGGGAATTCGACGGTATGAGCGGAAGTGTTGCAGCCAATGCAAAAACAGAGTTCACTGTTGATATACCACCAGATAAACTCCGACTTTGGGACGTAGATACCCCAAATCTTTACGATGTCACACTCAAATTGGGTTCTGAGAATACTGAAATAGATAGGATTTACACTTATTTTGGTATGCGGAAAGTATCAATTGAGAAAGCACCGGGAGGAGACTATAACTACATTTATCTCAACAATCGTCCGGTATATCTGTTGGGTGCACTAAATCAGTCATTTAACCCTGAGGGTGTGTATACTTTCCTCTCCGATGAGGCTATCCGAACGGATGTGGAACGTTCCAAAGAATTTGGATTCAATTTCCTTCGTCTTCATATAAAAGTTGACGAACCACGGCTCTACTATTGGGCAGATAAATTAGGACTGCTCTTTATGTGCGATATTCCTAATTTCGGACAATACACGGATAAGGCAAAAGAAAGATTTAAATACACGTTACGTGGGAATATTGAACGCGATTACAATCATCCTTCTATCATTTCATGGTGCAACTTCAATGAAACTTGGGGACTCGGAGGGGGAGACTACAAGCAGCAGAAAGACCGACAAGAATGGGTGCGAGAAATGTATCATTATGCTAAATCCCTTGACCCTACTCGACTTGTTGAAGATAACTCACCCTGTTTGTATGACCATGTTGAAACCGACATCAATTCATGGCATTTCTATATCAATGATTACAAACATGCAAAAGACCATATTGCTAACGTCGTGGAACAGACCTACCCAGGATCAAAGTTTAATTACGCAGGTGATAATGAACAAACGGATGTCCCCTTGATTAATAGCGAATATGGTGGGATCAGTGCTGGCGCAGGTGACAAAGACATTGCATGGTGCTTTAAATATCTGACAAATGAGTTACGACTACACCCCAAAATCTGCGGATATGTCTACACCGAACTCCAAGATATTGAATGGGAACATAACGGTTTCATGAATTATGATCGGTCGGTGAAGGAATTTGGATACGATTATAACGATATCAACACACTTGATTTTATCGCTATTGATTATCCTCCTGGAACTACTGTTGCCCCCGGTGATACCGTAAAGACAGACATATATTCAAGCCACTTTTCCCATAAGACAATTAACGATACAACACTCCATTGGCAGCTTGACACTGTTGATAAAAACGGTGAAATGACGTATGGTCGTATAAGTAAAAGTGTTGAAATTCCTTACCCACAATATCAAGTTGAGAAGGTCCATCAACTGGAAATTACTATTCCTGATATTAACGCTGCAGTCGGTACGTTGCATGTTTGGGTTTCGGATAAAACGGGTGCAGTTGTTGCAAGAAATTACATTAATTTTGAGATATACTTAGAAGACACGGCAGGTCTAACTTCCCTTAGTCATTTTCCCGGGGACATTTCTGCAAGCAAATGGGATGCAGCATCCGAAATCAAGGAACAACTGTTTACATCACAAGGTGTTGGATACGTCGAATATCAGATGCCACTGCCTGCTAAACTCAATCCTGATGAAATATCAAAGATGGAACTTGTCTTTGAAGCATCCTCATCAAATGGTGGTTCTCGGCAAACAGAACCTGAAAAATTCCCTTCCGATGTTACCATCTCTGTCAATGGGACTGAGGTAGAAACTTTGACCTTACCCGATTGTCCTGCTGATGCACGAGGTGTCCTTACCTATATCCACGAAAACCTCGGCAACTACGGTTACTTATACCGTGTCCCATTGGATAAGGATACGTGTTTAACAGATAATACTTCAGGGAATCTCACTGTACGATACGAAGTCAAAGGCAATGCTGAAAACAAGGGTGGTCTCACACTTTACGGAAATCGTCGTGGTAGATACCCAACAGTCCCACACATTGTTATTTCTTAACTTAGGAGGAATCTTATATGGCAACACACCAATTCTTATTTACGCGTAACCCTGGATTAGAAGGTTCGTGGCCCTTTGTCCATGAACAGATGGTAAAACGACTTGAAGAATTAGGGGTAACACTTGTTCTGAATACCACAAGCAAAGACCCTCTTCATCAACAAGTGGATTTAAGCGAAGTCATAGGGCTTTCACATTGGGGAGGAAGTCTCACTGAAGAGTGTATTGATAATGCTCCGAAACTCAAAGTGCTTGGAACAATGACAGATAACACGGGACACGGAATCCCATACGCTAAACTCCAAGAACGCGGTATCCCTGTCATAGAATCTACACGTGCTTGGTCACAGTCTGTAGCTGAATGTGCATTTGGATTGGCTTTGTCGTCATTACGAAGGACAGCACAATGGCACATGCAGATGGCACAAGGTGAAAAATTGTGGAATTGGAGCGACCCGATATGGGGACCGGGTAAACTCCCTGTCGCACATCAATTCTGTGATGATCCAGACTTTGTCAACGGTGATCTCGGGACGAAACAGGTAGGTGTGATGGGACTTGGACAGATTGGCAGAAAAATCGCAATTTGGTCTCGTGCATTTGGAGCAACCGTTATGGGGTTTGACCCGTTTGTTCCCGATGAACTTCTTGAAGAATGGGATGTAGAACGCGTTGATATGGATACACTCGTTGATAGGGCAGATATTGTATTTGTGGCAATACCACCGACCCCTTCTGCACGACATCTGCTAAATCGTGAACGAATCTACCATCTGCACAAAGGAGCATTAGTTGTTATCATTACACGCGCACATGCTGTTGATATGGCAGCATTACGCGAACGGATCGTAAAAGATGAACTCGCAGGTGCATTTGATGTCTATGATAGAGAACCTGTGCCTATTGACGATGAATTGCGGAATAGAAATAACGTCGTCCATACTCCGCATATTGCAGGTAGAACTAAAGATGCTAACCTACGCGTTGCAGATATGATCGTTGACGATATGGAGCGCGTGTTAAATGGTGAAGAACCACTCGGTGCATTAACACCAGAGGCGATTAAGGTTCGTACATCCGAAAACCCTTATGCTTAAATTCGGTAGTTATCCAATATGGACATATACCCGCAGCATGAATGACTTACATGCTGCGGGTATATATATCTGAATATCTAAACATGTCAACATTCTTATCTGATTTTCGTTTATCCTTTCAATTACCTTGCATTCTGAATTTACTTTTGACATCTTAGTTTTCTACACTATGCAATAAGAGATCACTTAACAATTAGAATTATTTCAGGAAGATAGAGGAGACAATGTTCAAAGCAATTACATTTGATTTTTGGCAAACACTTTATGCAGATTCGCTCGAAAACTGGGAGAATCGACAAGCTATACGGATAGATAATTGTCACGAGTACCTGAAGAAACAAGGATATTCATGTAATACAGATATAATAGCAAAAGGTATGGAAGAGGCATATATGGTTTCAAATACCTGTTGGCATCAACATATAGGCGTGTCAGTAGAAACATGTATGAAGAAGTTTGCTGAAACGCTTGAACTTTCGCTTGATAAAACTGAAATTGCTTCTCTGATTGAATGTCTTGGTAATGCATTTTTAGAATCACCACCAGTGATGATTCCGCATGTCAAAACAATGCTTGAAACGTTTAGCAAAAGGTACTCTTTAGGGATTATTTCAGATTCTGCATTAACACCGGGTAGATACACAAAACAACTTATGGAACGAGATGGAATATTGCAGCACTTCACAGCATTTACTTATTCCGATGAATCAGAATATACCAAACCCGTTGTCGCACAATTTGAAACTACACTGAAGCAGCTGAATGCTAAACCGGAAGAAGCGGTACATATCGGTGATATTGTGCGAACAGATATTGTCGGTGCAAAAAATGCTGGTATGAAAGCGATCAGGTTTGCTGGGGTTAATAAATCAGAAACAGACGATACGCTTAGCGATGCAGTGATTGATGATTATAGGCAATTGGAAGGTGTAATCGCTGAACTTTCACAATAATCACATAGGAGGAAAAAATGAAAAATGTATTAGTCACAGGTGCAACAGGATTTATCGGCAGCCGTGTGTGTGATACCCTCCACGAAAAAGACTACACTGTGAATGCAGTTTCAAGAGACCCAGAACGCGCAAGAACTAAACTAAATCAAGTAAATGAAATTTACGCTTGGAGTCCCGAAACAGAACAACTACCACCAGAAGCCACATCCGATGTGAATACAGTAATCCATCTTGCAGGCGAATCTATTGCAGGAAGATGGAATCCTGAAAAGAAACGACGAATACGAGACAGTCGGGTCCTCTCAACACGCAACCTTGTTGCATCGTTTGCTTCGTCTGATACCAAACCGGATGTGCTTGTTTGTGCGTCTGCAATTGGTCTGTATGGAGACAGCGGAGATGAAGTTTTTACAGAAACCACACCACAAGGAACAGATTTTTTGGCAGAAGTGTGTCATGAATGGGAAACAGAATCTCAGAAAGCGAGTGAGTATGGAGTACGTGTTGTATCAATCCGTATAGGACTTGTGCTTGGAATAGGTGGGGGACTCCTGGAACAGGTGCTACCTCCATTTAAGATGGGAGTAGGTGGGAAACTTGGCAGTGGTAATCAATGGATGTCATGGATACATATTGATGATGTTGTTGGGATTATACTGCATGCTATGGAAAACAGTGATATTGAAGGTGCATTGAATGCAACTGCTCCAACACCTGTCAGAAATATAGAGTTCACAAAAACACTTGGATCAGTACTCAGAAAGCCAGCAATTTTTCCTGTTCCCGCATTCGGGTTAAAACTGTTGATGGGTGAGTTCGCAAACTTTGTTGTGTTAAGTCAGAATGTAGTCCCTGAAAAGACAGAGGAAAGCGGATATCAGTTTCAACACAGCACACTTGAATCTGCACTCAAAGACTTACTATAAGTAATGTGAGATTGGGAAAACGAATTTTGGCGTGCAGTGCGGTTAGGAAACCGCACCTACCGTTGTTATTAAGGTAATATATGAACTCATAGCGAGTACGAACTAAACATCGTTGAAAGTCACTCGTAAGTTTATCATTGAATATGCTAAATAACGGAAACCTAAACGGGTTTCTTTGAGTTTATCGTAACTAACGGCAAGTTTCCTGTAAGTATCTTGCCAC
>JAJDWI010000001.1 GCA_022825665.1 Candidatus Poribacteria bacterium | reverse complement strand
GCCGAGAGGCTAAACGCCTGTGGATAACGTGTTAGACTACACTTTGTAGCAGTGTTAGATGAAGCAGGAAACGTCAGTTAGAGGCAAACTCTAATGTAAGAACGAAGAACCCCAAGTCTTTAGGCTTGGGAGTATGTCAGACTGTAAGTCTATGTTGGATTGCCAGAGCCAGACACTCTGGCATTTTTCTTCTCATTAAGTGCATTATGTCGTATTATTGTCTAACGAATATGCGCGATTCCCACCAGGACCACCACCAATTGCCCACGTCCCACGGAACAACGATTGCCGTCTCGGTGGCATGGTTTCTATAACCTCATGACTCAGATTCAACCGATGCCACTGTGCCCAAATTGAGTTATAGCAATTGAAGACAGCACATCGCGGATTATCAGGATTCGTCCAGTCGTTTGCTGCATGCACAAGACTTTCTGTGAAAATAACCACAGAACCCGGTGGGCAGCTATAGTCATCCATCATATCGCGCATGCCTTGTTCCCAAGGTGATTCACTGATGTTCGGACGAAACGGGTCAGGTCCCCCATAGTTGAAATGTGCCTTATGTGATCCACTTAGGAAAGATGTACCACCTTGTCCTGCCTTCACCTCTTCAAGTTCCCATACAACACGTGTCAATCCAGCAAATATCTTTCCACCGGCAACCTGATAACGCATGGCATTTGCTTGCTGCGGAGGTCGCACCACGTGTGGTAAGCCATTATCTCCTCGTGACGACTTGTTCCAACCCGGTTCTCTGACAGTTGTAAAAGACCCTTCACAGCGAAATCCATAACAATCCTCGCGCACAAAAGGATTTTCAGAGAGGATTTCATTAAGTACTCCGACAATCGCAGGATGGTCAAGCAAGTTCTGGAGTGCTCCTTGATAACTTTGCCTTGCCCCTGCATACACTTCTGTTTTCATCTCTTCTATTTCTGAGTCTGATAATATTGATGGTAATAAAATCCAACCGCGTAAATCGAAGAAAAACTTCTGTTCTTCAGTCATTGGTACTGGTGCATCATTTAACGTTTCGTCTAACATTGAATATCTCCTTAAAGTATTATAATGGCTTGTGCCAGTTAACTTATTGTAATTCTCTACATTACGTTGTATTTATGCGTATATAACATCTTTGAATGCCATTAACTTTCGATCTAAACATTTGTTCAAGAAAACACCGAGCGTCAAAGCACCAAACTTATTGTTCAAGCGTGTCCGAAAGCCCCAATGAGTTCGTGCGCGTATCCGTGAAACCTGAAACTGTTGAGTGAGTTGACCTATCGTTACCTCTACTCGTCTTCTCATTTTTCGTCTGTATGTGTGAAGTATAGCATTACAGAAAAAATAACTAACAGAAGTCGTTACACATGATTTTATCATATAATCTAAATTCGCTGTAGAATTAAGTGCGATTATTAGGGACTTATGCTATACTCTTAAAGTGTTGATTTCTCAAAATTATCTTTTGCCTTGCTTCTGAGTGATTCCGTTGAAAACCAAATTGATACAACTCCAATTCTACACGAAATCAGATTGTCCACTTTGCGATGAGGCAAGGGAAGTGCTTGATAAGCTTAGTACAAAGCTGCCCTATATTGATGTAGTGGTGATTGACATCACGAAAAATCTCCAATTATTCACTAAATATAAGCTGCAAATTCCTATTCTTGAATTGGACGGAAAGCAGTTTATTGCACAACAAATTGATGTCCAAAAATTGGTATGGCACATAAGATGGAATCGATTTTGGAAACGTTTTGCTAAAAACTGAAAAAAGTATAATGACTGTTCCCAAACATATTGTTGCTGTCTCAGGATTAGTCCGTAATACCGATGGTAAAATCTTGCTCATACGAGGTCCGCGCCGCGGTTGGGAGTTCCCCGGTGGACAAGTTGAAGAAGGAGAAAACTTAATTAAAGCGTTGAAACGTGAAATTAAAGAAGAATCGGGAGTTAATGCTTCTATTGGCTCATTGGTAGGTGTCTATTCAAATATTAAATCTCCTACCAAATTAGCGTTTGGTTTTTTAGCAGATTATGTCAGTGGTGAATTAACTACAAGCGAAGAAAGCATTGAAACCAAATGGATTGCACAGCATTTAGCACTTCAACAAGTAACAAACCCGATTATTTATGATCGATTGAAAGATATGTTGGAATTCTCTGGACGTGTTATTTATCGCGTTTACACTTCAGAACCGTATAAAGTTTGTGAACAAAGTTTTTTATGAAATGAAATATAGAATTAATATAGAATTACTGAAACTGTCTATTGTTAGACAATCCTAAACTATACATGAGGAGAGAATATGATAAGAAAACAGATTTTGAGTTTATTATTGATGTTTATAGTTGGGGTTATGTTTTTCTGTGGATGTGATAACGTTCAGCAAGTCTTACGACCTGATAACGCACCCCTTAGAGTAACAATGATTTATCCAAGCGATTGTGTGGGTTCGGCAGCCTACTGTACTGGATTTCATATTGGGTTAAGAAATGCCGAATCGGAACTTGGTATTATTCTGACAGAAGTAAACGGCATGGAAAACGATCCTATTGCAACTGAAATGTTAATGAGAGACGCTGCACAAAATTCAGATCTTGTTGTAACAGCTGGATACCAAATGGGAGATATTCTCAATGGTATTGCTCCAGAGTACCCTGATGTCAAATTTGCTATTTTTGATGTTGTTCTTGACCAACCAAATGTTGCAGCTGTAAACTATAAATCAAATGAGGGATCATTTCTGGTTGGTGCAATTGCAGCCCTAAAATCAGAGAGTGATAAAATTGGATATATTGGTGGTGCTGACGTTCCATTACTACACGAATTTGAAGCAGGTTATATAGCTGGAATACAAACAATAAAACCAGATGCGGATATAGTAGTTGATTATATAAGTGAGGATGCAAGCGGATTCAATCTACCGGAGAAAGCAAAAGAATTAGCATTAGCACAATATGCAAGTGGTGTTGATGTGATTTATACTGCCGCAGGTGGATCCGGTCAAGGAGTTCTTGAAGCAGCACAAGAAGCACAGAAGTTTATTATATGGGTTGACTCAAATGGGAACCATCTCGCTCCTGGTATTGTCCTGACCAGTATGGCGAAAGATCTTCCAGCATCGATTCAGCGAATAATTCAGGAAACTGTAGAAGGCAATTTTATGTCTGGAATTCGTTATCTTGGGTTAGAAGACGGTGGGGTTTACTATGCTGTTGACGAACACAACCAATCATTACTCTCTGATGAGATAATTTCAAAAGTCGAATCGCTCAAAGCTGATATTATTACAGGTAAAATCATAGTTCCCTATACAATATCCTTACCTCGTCAATAGTTGTAAGTAGCATGTCAATCGTAATTCTGTCAATTGTCCATTATCAATTCTGATTATATTACACATAAATCAATTAAACATTATAGGTAAATTTATGCTCAATCAATATCCATATCCAGAGTTTGAAGGAAAACGTAGTATTGTAATCGGTATTTTGGTAACACTTCTCACTTGTGGGATATATGGTATTTACTGGCAGTTTAAACAGATGGCAACACTCAATGCTTGGCTCGGAAGAAACGAATATTCATTTTGGTTATGGTTCTTTCTGTGTATTCTAACTTGTGGTATATTCGGTATATATTATGAATACAAAATGGCATGTGGAATCAATGAAGTCCAAACAAACAAAGGGATGTATGTAGATCAAAACTTGCCTATACTTTGTGTTGTGTTAGCATTATTTGGTGTTGGGATTGCTTCTTTAGCCATACAGCAGTACCAGATTAATAAACTATACGGTGATTCCTCAGATGGTTAATCATATTTTTCTTGCCCGTCTTTTTCTTATCGGTTTAGCTATAATTGCAATCTACACACTTGTTGTTGACACATCACCCGAAGAGGTAAAACTGCTTCCTTGTCTGTTTCATACTGTGACTGATGTTCAGTGTCCTGGTTGTGGTATGACGCGCGCCTGCCTTTCCTTATCACACGGACAATTCACAGATGCATTGCGATATCACCCTTTTTCTTTTGTTATTGTAGGTTTGGCAATTATCATTGCTATCTTCCCTTCTAAGTTTACAAATGTATGGTCCGGTCTATCATCTAAAACTCAAAGTATAATTGGTATTTTTGGAGTAGTACTTTGTTTATCTATTTGGATAATGAAATTAACATCAATCATTGAATGATATATCAGTAAAGGTTTACACATAATTATTCCAGTACCGAGAATGCTATAATGCAAACACAAGATCCATATCAATATGAAACTATTACTCAAAATATCGTTGCAAGTCTTATATTAACATTGATAACATTTGGAATATTTGCATTTTATTGGCAATATAAACAAATGAAAATATTGAATGCGTGGATTGGTAGAGACGAATATTTCTTTTGGAGATGGTTTTTTCTGTGTATTATTACTTGTGGTCTATATGAGGTATATGAAGAATATAAAATGTCACAGACTATAAATTGGGTTGAACATAAATATAATATGATAGTACACAGAAATTTACCCATTGTTGCTGTATTACTCACACTCGTTGGGTTAGGTATCATTACAACTGCAATACAGCAACACTATATCAATAAATTTTACGATTATTATCTTAATTTATTATCAAATAACAATGCTAATTCAACCTTAGTATAGTGCCTTTAGCACCAACAATCCAACCAGTTTTTTTATAGAGATGAATATCTTGTAAGTTATTAGATGTTGGGGACGTATAGTGTTTCCATGTAGTACCACCGTCTGTTGTGTGAAGTATTAAACCTTCCTCGCCAACAGCCCATCCTTCCTTTTCACTGGAAAACGCAATATCACGTAAAGTCTGCTTTAACGTATCAGTTTGTCGTTCCCATGTCTTACCACCGTCATCTGTATTTAATATTAGACCATTTGTACCGACAATCCATCCGTTCATGTGATCTGCAAAATGGACAGCAAACAACGGTTGTTCGGCATCGGCTTCTTGACTTTCCCAATGTTTTCCACCATCATGTGTGTGGAGAATTACACCTTCTTCACCGACAATCCACCCATGTTCCGGATCAACAAAAAAGACACCCCATAGATGCTTCTCTGATGAGGTTTGAATCTTTTCCCATTTTCCTCCACCATTTTTTGTGTGTAGAACCGTACCAAACCCTCCAACTGCCCAGCCTTCTGTTTTGGTTACAAAATATATATCTAAAATTCCAGGTGATTTATCTGCAACAGTACGTTCATGATGTTGAACTACCCACGACTTCCCTCCACTTCCAGTATAATATACTTTTCCGATGCTAATCAGCCAACCATTTTTAGGTGTTGTGAAATCAATGTGTGTTATTGTGTCTTTTAATATAGTTTGTATCTCCGATACTTTCCAAGTATTACCACCATCTTTGGAGGTTAAAACAACTCCATTACTCCCTGCTGTCCAACCATGTTTTCCATCTACAAAATTGACTCCATATAGATGTTGGTCAATTCCGCTATTTATCTTTATCCATTCAGATTGAATCTTATCTTGCGAACATCCGATTGATATGATAATCCCAAACAAAAGAATAAAGATTCCTATTTGTTTATTATACATGTCACCGCTCCGTTTAATTCATTGTATTTTGTATAGATTCATGATAAATTACTTTATACGAAATCCTTTAGTATGTCAATTGGATTATAGTTAAGATGATCTCTTTTTACGCAAACAGTAGAGTCTAATCTTTAGAACAAAATAAAATATGGATTATATAATTGGGATTGATGGAGGTGGAACAAATACAATTGGAATATTAGCGACAAAATCAGGAAATTGTATTGCTAAATTCCAAGCAGGTCCATCAAACTACCACGTTGTTGGAACAAAACAAACCCATGATGTCCTAAAATATGTCATTACGAACCTATCAACACACATTGAAAACACATCAGATAGTTCAATTCATTTCTGTATTGGCATGGCAGGGTTAGGACGCGATGAAGACAAAAAAGTAATTGGACAAGTATGTGACGATATTGGTATAGAAAAAAACCGAATTCTTACCCACGATGCACATATCGCATTAGTTGGAGGAACTGGAAAACAGGAAGGTGTCATTGCAATATCAGGCACTGGTTCAATCGTTTACGGAATAGATAGACATGGAAAGGAGGCACGTGCGGGAGGTTGGGGGTATCTTCTGGGTGATGAAGGTAGTGGATACGATATTGCCATTAAAGGATTACAAGCAGTCGTCCGTGCAGAAGATAAACGTGAAGAACCTACTCGATTGACAGAAATGATACTAAATAAACTTGAGCTAAATCAACCGAGTGACTTGGTTCGTTGGATTTATGCTGCCGAGAGAGATGAAATAGCACAATTGTCACAAATAGTATTTGATGCTACAGAAATAGGAGATTCAAGAGCAGAAAAAATAATAAATGATGCATCCAGTGAACTTGCATGTGCAGTCGAGACAGTGGTATCGCAGTTAGAATTCTCACATCCATTCAGTATTGTCCTGAGTGGTGGTAATCTCACACATCAAAATATCTTATCAGACAAACTGGGTAGATGGATTGAAAAAACTATAATTGGTGGTTCTGTAATGTTTCCAAAACACGATCCAGCATACGGGGCAGTATTGTTGGCAATTGCAAATATTTAGACTCCTGAATACATAAATATACAGGAAACAATTATAATTACATATTGTGATAACCGAACAACGCAACCCAAACTCTACTGACATAGACCTTAAGTCAATATCAGAAATTGTAGAGATATTTCATGAGGAAGACAGATGTGCTGTAGAGGCAGTTGCAGAGGTATCAGATGCTATCGCTCAGGGAATTGAGATAATCGTAGATGCTTTTGGCAATGGTGGGAGATTATTCTATATTGGTGCAGGAACAAGTGGAAGACTCGGTGTTTTGGACGCATCTGAATGTCCACCGACATTTAGTACTGAACCTGAAATGGTACAGGGAATAATCGCTGGTGGTGATATTGCATTACGGAAATCTGTTGAGGGAGAGGAGGACAGACCGGAACAAGGTGTAAAAGCAATCCGTGAACATAAACTGACTCAAAATGATGTTCTTGTAGGAATTGCAAGCAGCGGAAGAACTCCCTATGTTTTAGGGGCTATGCAGGAAGCATACACAATTGGCACAAAAACAATTTTTCTCTCATGTGTCCCGCCTACTGACGAATTAAATTCGTATGTCCATCATTTTATTACACCAATTGTCGGAGCCGAAATAATCACTGGTTCAACCCGTTTGAAAGCAGGAACTGCAACAAAATTAGTTCTAAACATGCTCACATCCATTTCTATGATAAAGTTAGGAAAAGTCTACAACAATCTCATGGTAGATGTGAACGCTTCAAACTCTAAATTAATTGATAGAAGCATACGTATAATACAAACAGTTACTGGAGTTGACAAGTCAACTGCAAACGAAGCATTGAATCGTTCAGGTGGAAGTGCTAAGATAGCAATTGTCATGATAAATAAAGAAATTAACCAAAGCAATGCTATAACTCTGTTAGAAAAACATAACGGGTTTCTACGTCCTATTTTATCTGACGAAACAACAAGATGATATGATATTAGGTAAAACATTCCATTAGCATAGAAAAAGGAGCAATCCTATGGCAATGAACGTTACAAAAGTTGGTCTGGCAAAAACAGGAAGACGACGTTCAAACGTCTTTGAAGCACTTGACAATATACGAGATGACATCACACCGAAAGTTAGAGATCAAGTGCTATTGAAACCAAATTTTCTCTCAAGTACGAATCAACTTGCCTCCTCACATGTAGATGTAATGCGAGGGGCATTGGACTTTCTATTAAGTACGCCACAACCACCAAAAGAAGTCATTATTGCAGAAGGTGCTAACGAATCATTTTCTGGCGAGGCTTTTCAAATTTTTGGATATGAAGCACTGCAAGCAGAATATAATGTTCCAATTAAACTTGTTGATTTGCATCAAGAAACAGACTGGGTGGAAACGACTGCATATCTCGCTGGTCGTGAAACAGATACTGTCAGAATGCCGAAAACTGTACTTGATTGTCCATGCACAATTTCTGTTGCGATTGCAAAAACGCATGATGCAGGTGTAGTAACTCTGGCAATGAAGAATATGATTATGGGTACACTACATAAGTCTGACCGTATCAAAATGCACGGTTATCAAAGTCATGCAGACCGAGAGTTACCTCGTGAAGCACAGACTCTAAACATTAATTTACTTAGGTTATCGCGTTTTCTAAAACCTGATATTGCAATTGTAGATGGTACTGTTGGACTACAAGGAAATGGACCGGGCGGCACAAATTCTGTTCCGCTTGGAATTGCTGTTGCAAGCGGTGATGTTTTTGCAGCAGATGCTGTCACTTCAAAAGCTATGGGGTTTGAACCTTTGGAAATTGGACTATTTAAATATGCAAATGAATTGGGTTACGGTACAGCGGATCTAAATGAAATTGAGATTATCGGTCCAGATGTTGATACTGTTGCCATTCCATTTAAACCACACGAAACTGCAGATCTTCAATTTCAATGGCACGAAGATGAAGCATCTGAATATCTTGCAGCTGACTAAATGAAAGGAATTTTATGAAACGTTATTCACAAGTATTAATACTATTTTTCATTGCTATTACTCCTACCTGGGCATGGTGGGGTGGTGGTCATGACATCCTAACGCAAGCATCAATTAAAGCAGTTCCTGATGAATTACCTAATTTTTTTCGTACTTCAAGCGCAGAAGAAATGATTGCACATATCGCTTATGATCCTGATGTATCAAAGAATCGTGATATGCCAAACGCACGGGCGGCAGAATACGGTGAACACTATTTTGATCTTGAACTCATCAAAGACAATCCTGTTCCTTCGGATCGTAACGCCTTCATAAAATTATGTGCTGAGTTGGAACTTGAACCAATGAAGGTTGGCTTCCTACCTTATGCAGTAGCAGAATGGACAGAAAGACTTGCAATTGCCTTTGCAGAATATCGTAAGTGGCCTGATAAACCTATAATCCAATATAAATGTTATGTTTATGCTGGTTTCCTCGCACATTATGCACAAGATATGTGTCAACCCTTACATCTGACGGTACATTTCGATGGAATCGTACAGCAAGACGGTACAAAATTACATAACGGTATACATGAAAAGGTGGATTCGTCTATTGAAATAATCAAATTGAATCCGACTGAACTTGCGAAGAATCAACAAGTTAAATCTGTTGAGGAATTAATGCCAGCGATTGTACAACAGATAAAAAATGGACATAGTTTAGTGGATCGTGTATACAATTTAGTTAATGAATATCAAAAGTTAAATCAACCTTCCCAAGATTTGATGGATTTTACGAATGAACGTTCTCGTGAAGCAGTACGTTGGACGGCTTCTTTATACCTGACCGCATGGAAAATGTCTGAGAACATAAGGTTACCCGGTTGGCTTGAAAGATAATGTGACAATCTATCAGTAGTGATTTGTATTATTGTTATTCAGTAATATGTATGTGTGGTTATTTCATGATGATACAAGACACCATAAAATATTTGGATTGACATAAGAAATATTTTGTGGTATTCTATTTTATATGGCAGAAAAGAATCAATCACCCGAAATAATACCAGATGCTGTCTTTGATTTAGGAGAACTCGGATGTGGTGACCTTATCATAGCACTATTAAAATCCATGAGAACACTTGAATCTGGGCAGATAGCAGAAATCCATGCAGTTGACCCAGGTGCACCTGTGGATATTGCTGCATGGTGTAACATGAAAGGCAATGTACTTCTCGCAGATTGTTGTGGTGAAGACAATGCCTATTTTTATATTCAAAAAGGAGAAATGTCTTAATGGCAAAGTTGATGATTAGCATTACGCACGCAAAAGATAATACCGATAAAGCTACGGTGGGATTTGTTGTTGCGAATGCTTCTGTTGCGTCAGGTGTTGAAACTGTTATATTTCTTAGCACTGAAGGTGTACACCTTTCACAAAACGGTTATGCAGATGATATACATGAGGATGGATTTGCTCCACTAAAGCAACTTATGGATGATTTTGTTGAGATCGGAGGAACAATCTGGATATGTTCACCGTGTTTCAAAAAGCGAAATCTTGACGCAGATAATTTAGTAGATGAGGCACTGATTGTTGGGGGGGCAAAGGCAGTTGAATTTTTAACAACCGGTGCATCCTGCATTACCTATTGAAATCAGGCAAAGGAATTTCTGTGTTCAGTAGCAGTATTTTCCTTTTGGAATCAGTTGAATTCCTCACTGAAAAAGATTCTCACTCTGGATACACAATAGGTATTACTTAAAAATCTATGATATAATTCTGATATTTCACGGATTGTCTCCACGAGTAAGATTCTTATTAAAACATAAAAATCAAACACATCAAAGTCCACTAAAGTACCCACCCAATAACATACAATTATCACATAAAATAACTTACATATAAATATCGTCAATATCACTAATCTCTGCTTTGGAAAATATACACATTAAAGAAATTCGGCATAGGAATAACAATGCGAGAAGAAGATTTACAAGCTCCCAATTCACTTCGGACACCACATATATGTGAAGGTGGAAACCTTGACTGTGGATCCGGTTTACTGCTTCTCATACGAAAATCAATGGAAGAAGTACCTGATGGAGAAATCCTTGAGATCAGGAGTACAGAAATAAGCGTTAAAGAGGATCTTCCGGCGTGGTGTCGTATGACAGAAAACCCATATCTCGGATGGCGACCAACAGATGAACATAATAAATACTTTGTTCGACGAGGAGAAGCAGAACAGGATGCTGATGCTGCATACGAGCAAGCACGTGATTACCGATGGCAGACGCGTATCCATTGGGATGGTGGTTTACAAGCAAAGGTATTTTGTAGAAATCATTCATGGATGGTAGGTCAACCCGCAAGTTTTGATGTACGTGATGCTGCACCAAGTGCTGTGGAATATGTCCTCGGTGCATTGGGTGCGTGTTTAGCAATAGGATTTCAGATACGTGCATCCCAACAGAAAATAGTGATTGATGAATTAGAAATTTCTCTAAGCGGAAAAATAGATAATATCTTTGTCTTTCTCGGCACAGAACAAGAGGGTCATAGTGGTTTTAATGAGATAAGCGGTACTATCTATGTTGCATCAGATGCGGATGATGAAGTATTAGAACAACTTTGGGATGAAACTCTTGCTGCCTCTCCTGTGACCAATACGATGTCCCGTGATGTTGATATTGATGTTGACTTGCGAGTGATATAAGGAAATGACAAATGAAGAACATAAAAGATAAGACAATTCACCTTTCCTTGAGTCCAATAGTTCCAAAAGATCCAGGTGTATACGCAATGTACGATAAAGCGAAAAAGGTAGCGTATGTTGGACGCAGCAAGAATCTAAGAGAACGTATCCAACAACACATCATCAAACGAGATAGCAGCGTATCAACTGGAGTATCCGCCACTGTACTAAACCCAGATAAAATTTCTCACATTAAATGGTGGACACACGAAGATTTTTCAAATGATGACTGTCTTAAGGCTGCTGAACAAATAGCTTTTGTTATACTGAAGCCTATACTTCGCAGTCGTGAAAATGTATCAGAAAAAGCGGAATTGGTTCTTAAAGATCAAGACTTTTGTAAAAGAATGAAAGATCTGTTTAATAACAAACCAACAATATCAATCCGTCCTAATACACTTGATAATTTAGGACATTTAGTTAATAACTTGGTAGACGTTGTTGAGAAACTTACTGAACGTGTTGCAGCACTAGAAAGTCATAACAAATCTGAACAAGAAAAGGGCAAATAAAGTATTAATGATGCTATGAAAAGCTGTATAACATCAATAAATACTATGACACCATATAAATGCACAAATATCCGAATTATACCATCCATCACACCCGACGAGTTATATGATTTCTACGAACATAACAATATATGCGAAGTTGGGTTCGAAAAAGAAGTAGCAGCACGTATTTTGGAATACCCACATCTCATCGTCGATGCTTATGATGGACAAAAATTGATAGGACTTGCTCGTATCCACTTTTAAAGGTCTTTCCGCTCACATCATGGAGTTTTCCATTGGTTTTATAGGAAATGAAGGACATTTGGTCTATTACATTGACAGACGACCATATATAGATGAGTCTTAAGTAGGATTGAGAATATTTTAAAGTAAGGAGTACAGAACAATGAACAATTTACCCCAATTCCCAGTCACTGTCGTTGGCAGTATGCCACGATCAAGAGAGGTATCACGGGCATTACGGAACAAACAGAAAGGACGTGTCTCAGATACCGAATTCAATCAGATTGCAGATGAGGCTGTAATTGAGAGTCTCAAACTACAAGAAGAAAACGGTGTGAATATTGTCAGTGACGGTGAACAGCGACGTGACAACTTTTATTCCTTCATCACCGAGTGCATCGACGGAATTCGTTTGATGACGTTGGCTGAAATGCTTGACTATGTTGAAGATAAAGCAGCTTTTGAACAATTACTCAACGCTCTCGATGTTCCTGCTTTTGCCCTAAAAAATCCAGTTGTTGATGGAAAGTTACACCGCAAAACACCTCTTGTATTAAACGATTACCAATTTTTAAAAGAACATACGAAAAAGCCGATAAAAGTTACTCTTCCAGGTCCGTATCTTCTAACCCGATCTATGTGGGTAAAGAAACTGTCCTACGAATTTTATCCCGATAAAGAATCGTTAGGAGATGATGTGGTCGCAGTGTTACGTCAAGAATTGGATGAATTGAAGGCTGCCGGATGTGATTATGTCCAATTTGATGAACCTGTACTGACTGAAGTAGCTTTTACTGGACCACACGAAACCCATACATTTATGTGTGCAGCACTATCTGAAAAGAGTAGTCCAGAAGAAGAACTCAATTTCGCTGTGGAACTCATGAATCGCGTTGTTGAAGGTATAGACGATAAAATGAAAACTGCTCTACATGTGTGCCGAGGTAACTGGAGTCAACAAGAAGATGTCCTACTTCGCGGTTCTTATGATTTACTGATACCATATTTCAGTCAGATGAACGTACATCAGTTTGTGTTAGAATATGCAACAGAACGAGCAGGTAGCATAGACGTTCTCGGTGAACTTCCATCGGACAAAGAGATTGGACTTGGTGTAGTTGATCCACGTACTACTGAGGTAGAATCCGTTGATTTCGTACTATCTAAGGTCAGGACACTATTACAACATCGGAATCCAGAACAAATATATCTGAACCCAGATTGCGGATTTGGAACATTCGCTGACCGTCCAGTCAATACAACAGAAATTGCAGTTCAAAAGCTTCAAGTAATACATGAAGCTGCTGAGATTTTACGATCAGAATATTAAGAATTCCGGTATGTTTTCTATCTTTTTCTACTGTTGTTTCTCTATACAGTTGTATGTGATATTGTGATATTGTCCTTGCTTGTATTTACTTTGTGTATATGATATAATTCCGTCAAATTAGAGTACAATCTGATATAACAAACATAAAGTGAAGGAGTGAAGAACTTGATTCATCTATATGGAGAAGAATATGATAGGATGCAACTACTTCGCCACTTGGGAGACATATCGCAAGTAGCGGAAGCCAAGGTTTATCAACTGAATGATGGAAATGAAAAAGGAACTGATGCAATTGGTTTTCGGACAGGTTCGGGATTGAATTTCACTGTACTACCAAACCGAGGATTGGATATCTCTTATGCAGATTTTAAGGGAATTCCATTATGCTGGCGTTCTAGTACAGGAGATGTCTCAGCAAATCATTATGAACCTCAAGGGCTTGGGTGGCTACGCGGTTTTTATGGAGGTTTGCTTACAACTTGTGGGATGACACAAGCAGGTGCACCGAATACTGATGAAGAGGTAGACCTTGGTCTCCACGGAAGAGTTTCGAATATACCTGCAAAAAATGTATGGGTTGATAGTCGCTGGGAAGGAAATCGTTATATCTTATGGGCACAAGGTAAAGTATATGAAACGGCAGCATTAGGCGAAAATCTGTGCCGAACCCGTCGTATATGGACAGAATTAGGATCCAATAAACTACATATTGAAGACATCGTTGAGAACCTTGGCTATCAAGATTGTCCACATATGTATCTTTTTCACATAAATGTTGGATTCCCGATTCTTGCAGATAGGAGCGAACTAATTGCACCTTCTTCTCAAGTAACACCACGTGACGAACATGCAAAAGAGAATCTTACAAATTATAATATAGGTGAACCATCCACAGTTGATTTCAAAGAGCAAGTTTATTACCACGAAATGAAACCTGATGTTGACAACCACATCCGTGTAGCTTTAGTAAATCGCGGATTTAACAAAGGACAAGGATTTGGAATTGCAGTCAGATACCATAAAACACAATTCCCGCATTTTGTTCAATGGAAATTGTGTGGACAAGGCTCGTATGTAATGGGTTTAGAACCTGCTAACTGTCGTGTAGATGGTAGAGCGTCTGAACGGGAACGTGGAACATTACAACATATTGAACCCGGTGGTCGTCGACATTATGAAGTCGAAATCAGTGTTTTAACTTCAAATGATGAGATCAACTCACTTGAAGCAAAAATCAAACAAAATCAGAAATAATTATCCATTCTACGGAATGTTTAGCATATCACTTTTTCAAGGAGAAAGTTAATGAGTAAACATTGGACTCATCCACTAAAGATTGTCACTATTTTGACAATTATTCTATTTGCATCTCTTTTAGTTTTTGAAACCATATATGCAGATCAACATGAAAGTGCACCTGCGGATACAGACATTAAGAAACCTGATGTTGCCCCGCTTAACATACCAAATGATAGTGTTCTGAACTTACTTCCTAATTCTACATTGGCAGTTATCTATTGTCCGAGTTTATTGGATTTGGATGATAGGATAAATCTACTGATGAGTAACCTTGTTCCACAAGGTGGAATGGGAGAAGAATATCTTGCCCAAATATTAGCAGGTGCTTTTGGAGCAGGATTTGAAAGTTTAGCTGAATTAGAGGATATTGGTTTGGATTTAAATGCTGATTTTGCAGTATTTTTAACAAGTATAGATCCACCGAGTCTTTCCGCTGCTGTACATCTTACGGATCCAGAAGCAATCAAACAAGTGATTGATGCAGAAGCAGAAGGCAGTGAACCTACAATATATAACGGTATAACATATTGGAGTTCTGCTGAGGGGAGTGGAAGTTTTGCTATAATTGAGGATACGCTCATTTTCTCACAACAACCTGAAGTGTGCGAAAATGTAATTGATGTAAAAGCGGGATCTCATCAATCTATAGTCAACAACCAAGACTTTCATAAATTCCTTACCAACATAATTGAAGGAACAGACCAAATTTCAGCATTCATAAACCTTGAAGCTGTTATAGCTCCCTTTAGTGATACAATCCAAGAGGAATTACAGTCAACTATTGACAGTATTCAAAGTGATCCTTCATCAATGACAGCAGTTCCATTTGTAGAAGGTATGTTTAGTAAAGTAGTGGAATTTTTAGATGAGTTAAAATCATTTAGTCTATCTATCCAGATAGATGGAACAGATGTGCAGCTTGGACAATACTTAAAGTTTACAGATGATGGAGAAATACACGAAGCATTGAAAAAAATGATGCCAGATGAATTGGTACTTCTCAATGATTTACCAAATAATTCATTTTTGAGTGGAGGCATGAAAGCAAATCAGCAGTTGATGTTTGAATGGGGTATATACTGGTTAAATGCTTTCACATCGGATGAATCTGGTGTAAGTGTAAAAATTAACGAAAAGGACACAGAAACTATATTCCAAGGAATGAAGGATTTTTACGATTCTCTGGGAGATGAACTAAGTCTTTCTGTTATTTTTAATGAAACTTTTGTTCCTGATTATCTTCTCATCTATGAATTAAAAGATGAACAGAAAGTGAAGAAATACATGGAAGAACAGTATTTGGAGCAAATGCAAAATTCTCTTAAGATATTGCGTGAGTCAATGGGAGACTCACCCCAGTTTCGTATGTATGATGGTGCACATGTTGGTAACCCAATTATGCATAACGATATTGAGATAAAAACATTTCTCTTGCCAAATTTCGGTGCTGCATTTGCTGATACCCCTCCTGATTTAGCAATGTTTCTTCCAGATGAATGGAGTATCTCTTATGCAATTTCAGGTGGATTACTCTACTTAGGATTTGGAGGAGCACAACAGATTCAAGCAACACTTGATAGTAAAGCAAAGATTACTGAGAGTATTGCAGAGAACGTAAGTTATCAAAATTTGATTACGAAGTTAGGTGCAGACAATAATCTTCTAATCGGTATTTCTCCGCTGACAGTTGCCAAAAGTATAATGAACATAGTGTCCAAGGCAGAACCGGACGCTGCTGCAGAAATGCAAATGATGGTGAATTTAATCGGGGGTATCCCCGAAAATTATAGTATTGGCATTTCAGGTAAAGTACAGGATGGTGGCATTGACGGAAAACTACTCATTACACTTGGTGACTTTAAACAGTTGATTGCAACTTTTTCTATGTTAGCTGGAATGGGAGCGATGCAATAGATAGTTTCCTACACGCCCACATTCACATGTGGGCGTTTTTTATTTAATTATGTTTTATTTATTAGTCACCTATGGTAACATACTTGAAATTTTATGCATTAGTACTCGGTTAGGAGGGACACGATTACTTTTGCCTACAATACAGTTTAAACCCTCTATGCTATAAACTACCTAAGGAGAGGATTGATGTACAATCGTACAAGATACTTCCAACATTTATATTCCAATAGTTGGAAATATCAATATTTATTCGGTTTAGTTATCACGCTATTGTTATTATGCATACCATTAGCGAATTCTGATACAACCGAAGAAGCAAATGAGGCAGCAGAGGTAAAGAAAAGTCCTATCAAGATTGGTGGGGCAATGCGTGTTAACTATGTCTATGGTTCTTATGGGAATGAAGAAAATCCACATCCACGTGGTGAAGATATCGGTGATGTAGACCTTGAGATTTTTCGATTGAATGCTGATATTGATTATCAAAACATCATGGGTAGGCTTGAATACCGATGGTATGATTCCTATAGTATGATACACACCGCATGGTTAGGTTATAATTTAGAAGATTTAGGAACGGTAAAGGCAGGTATAGTTCGTGTTCCATTCGGACCTACTGCTTATGGAGTTTCCACAAGTTGGTTTTTTGACCAGCATTTTTATGTTGGACTTGCTGATGATCCAGATGTTGGCATAACATGGAATGGAACTTTTGATAAATTGTCGCTTGATATAGGATTCTTCCTTATGAGTGAACCCCAAACACTTGGAAGCAGTCTTAACAGTTCACGGTATGGTTATGATGTTGTAACCTGGGAAGAACATGCTGATGCAGAAGGAAACGTTGAATGGGGAGCAGAGGAAAACGGATATGATGAACAACTTCAATTTAACCTTCGCACAATTTATTCTCTTGCTGATGTCGCAGATGTGGGTGTATCACTTCAATACGGGATGCTGAAAGCGACAAATGTTGGTGACGATGAAAGTGGTAGCCATTATGCAGTTTCTGCACACATGAAGAATACTGTTGCAGACTTCACTCTTTATTCTCAATTTTCCTACTATGCTCATAATATAGCAGAGGAAACACCTTGGGGGACTGGTGACCTTATTCCAATGGGTGCATACAATTTTGCATGGCCCATTGCCTCAGAAGGGTTAATACCTGCGTTATCACTACGGTATGGTGGTATAAATACTGATAGTATCTCATGGGTTGACAGTGTTACACCTTATGTTGAGTGGAGCACTATTCTCAAAACGGTTGAAGATTACAATGCAAGTACTCTTGTAACAGTTGGGGCAAGTTGGACGATATTGAGTTCTTTGTATTTATATAGTGATGTTGGTATTACTGATGGTAACTTCTTTGTAGGTAACACTGATGATAACTACAATAATATCCTTACAGGAGTGAATCACGTTGGTGCTAACGGTAATAACATCTGGCATTGGCGGGTTAATTTTAACTTCGGTTATTATTTCTAATGGATTACATCACACAATGTATGTAGACTTTGTTAGTATACACTTTCTCTAAAAAAGGAGAATCTTGAAATGAACGAAGAAGGAAAACAACCCGCACAGATGCCACATCAAATAGATGAAGGCAAGTATAGAAAACTATTCGGTTTAGATATTTACTTGACTCCTGTATTCGTAATTTCCAGTATCACAATTATTGTTTTTATTGCAGGCTCGCTCATCTTTCGTGAGCAAGCGACAACACTTTTTGGTAATCTTAGAGTCTGGCTTACGACAAACCTTGACTGGTTGTTCATGGGTACTGCCAACCTCGTCTTTCTCTTTTGTCTGTTTGTAGCACTCTCCCCACTTGGTAAGATCCGATTAGGTGGGACTGATGCAGAGCCTGAATATTCGTATATAACTTGGCTCGCAATGCTTTTTGCAGCAGGCGTGGGTATAGGTCTACTCTTCTTTGGTGTATCAGAACCTGTAACCTATTTTCAGGGAGGTAGTTATTCACCGTTGGGAATAGAAACGGTTTACGACCCAACAACAGACTACAACGCTGAAAACGTTCCTGATATCGGAGATTCCTCAGTAAAAGCAGCGGCTTCGTTAGGTATAGCAGCAACAGTCTTTCACTGGGGATTACAAGGATGGGCAATCTATGGAGTCGTGGGACTCGCCCTTGCGTTTTATGCTTACAACCGTGGACTTCCTCTCCTCATCCGTTCCGCATTTTATCCCATATTCGGTGATAGGATATGGGGGTGGACCGGTCACATAATTGATACTTTCGCTATATTTGCAGGTATCTTTGGACTCGCAACCTCCCTCGGTTTAGGAGTGCAACAGGTAACATCTGGACTTGACTATCTGTTTGGGATACCAGCAAACAGTATCACGTGGGTCCTCTTGATTGTATTGATTACGTCTATTGCACTGATTTCCGTGATGACAGGGATTAATGTTGGTATCAAACGTCTGAGCCAATTCAACATTATTCTTGCGTTTTTACTTCTGTTAACTATTTTCATTCTCGGTCCAACAGGCTACATTTTTCGAAGTATGTTCGCTGGACTTGGAGCCTATGTCATGAAAATTGTTCCGCTTAGCAACTGGGTTGGACGTGAGGACACCGCATTCTTTCACGATTGGACGACATTCTACTGGGCATGGTGGATTGCTTGGGCACCGTTCATTGGCACCTTCATTGCTCGCATTTCAAAAGGACGCACGGTACGTGAGTTTGTATTCTTTGTCCTATTCCTACCAACATTGCTATGTTTGATCTGGTTTGGTGCCTTTGGTGGCACTGCTCTACACCAGTTTCTCACCACAGGTTTCACGGGTGTAACAGAAGAAGTTGAGACCTATAATTACCCACTTGCCCTGTTCAAAATGTTTGAAGGACTCCCGTGGGCAACGCTGCTTTCTTGTGTCGCAATGACGTTGACTATCGTCTTTTTCGTTACCTCGTCAGATTCCGGTTCTTTGATCATTGACATCATTGCAGCCGGTGGTAAAGTTGATGCACCGATACCGCAACGCGTGTTCTGGTGTACTGCAGAAGGATTAGTCGCAATCGCATTGCTACTTGGTGGAGGATTGAAGGCTTTACAAGCCGCTTCACTTGTGACAGGTTTCCCATTCGCAATTGTATTGTTGGGAATGGGTGTATGCGTTTATATTGGTCTCCGCGATGAAAATCGTAAATTGCAAGCGGAAGAATGACACTAATTCTGTTCACCAGTTATTCCTCGTAAAACATGTGTGATGTGATAATTCATTAATTATCACATCACAAACTCATATAAGCAAATATATGTCAGAAAATAATGCTTATAGATATATTGGATTACCTCTCACTTCGCTTATGGCTCAGGAACTTATCTTGGAACTATTTACAGGAAAAACAATAGTAGTGTTAACACATCTGGAACGCGGTGGTAACCCTGTTCGGTCTAAGCAGAATCCAATAACACGCGCATTGACACTTTTAAAGAAAGCTGGACATGCTGAGAATCCATTACCGGGTATTTGGACTATTTCTTCTTAGTATATTTTGAATATTGAATTATAACTCTTGGCTTATCTTGACAAATTGACGCAAATGTTTCAATGCACTGCCATCATCCATCACTGACTTTGCGCGCTTGATAGCTTTGTGTGGGTCTGGACAAATACCCAACAGATAATCTACCATAGCAGTGTTTAGCAGAATTCTATCGTAGATATGACCTTTCTCTCCAGATAATGCGGCTATTCCTGCTTTTGCATATCCCTCTACACTTACGTTTTCTGGTCGTGGATTTATCTTATAATCGAAACCATATACTTTTGGATCAATATCCAAAGCAAAATCCTCGCGATTTCCATCAATGTGTCGGAATCCTTGAGAATAGTTGACTGCCATTCTTTCAGATGTTGATGGTTTTCCAAGACGCAATGCGTAATGGCTTGTGCCCTCCTCACCTTTTATCGCAACTGCCGCATGAAATCCTCGTTCATAAGCCATTTGAAGTAATGGTTTTTCATATCCAATGTGGTAGTAACCAATCACCATGTAATTTCTCTGGCGTGCTGAGAAGAATTGTAGTGCTTTTTCCGTTGCAGCCCATGGCGGACGTTTCATGATATGCACACGTAATTCCCGAATGTCATAAGCCCCAGGTGAATATTCACGTTGACTGACAAATCCAAACCCAACCGATTTATCCGTAATTAATTGTGTTGTCTGTTCAAGTGTTAGGTCAGTTTTTGCCCCAAGTGCTTTCAATAGCGTTTCTTCGGTGATACCGTTCTTAGGCGGCATCTCATCAACACTATGAAGTAAGGAAGGCTCTTCAAGTGCTGCCCTTACTGCTGCAACAAATAAAGTTGGACGGAAATAACGGGTCGCGCCATCGTAAGGTTGTCCAAAATGGGTAAGGTTATCCACATCAATGGGTTTGATCTGTTCAGGATCAAAATAGGAATCAAGATATCCTCGAACTTCGTCGTAAGTTTCCCTATTCATGCGTTGTCCAATAAGCGCGGCAGCCTTTAGTGCTGGTTTAACTTTATCAGAAAGGATGGCTTCACACATCTGTCTTGTTTCTTCGTAACTTAGGTGCTTTGCCTGTAATATCTTTTCCAATGCGGAAACAACGATTGCCTCAGTTGGGTTATTGGGAATATAAACAATTTCTGGGTTGATAAGATATTGAATCTCTTTCGGCAGACAGGGTAATAAGGTTGGTAGGTATTTCTGAAATGCAGCTTTTTCTGTAGGGGACCACTGTGTTGCTTCAGGGAAATATTTTCTTAGAGTCATTGCAACGAAAAATGCACCCATTTGTGCTTCTGAAACCATCTCGTCGTGTCCCAACTGTCCATTCATCGAGTCTAAAACAGTTTCAAGGATGACATCTGGTTGTGGTCCATCTGAAGGTTTCTTTCCTAAAGGACGTGTTTGATGAGGTCCGGTGCAAACACGTGCCTGCGCTTCAAGCATATCTTGATTGGGACCGGGATATTGAGGAATGTACATATTTCCTTCCTTCTTTACATCTGATTAGATTAATATATCATATTCATTCAATATAATCAATTCTTCATTACATGATGGCAAGGTATACAAATGTCGATTTTCCTGTTTGAATCGCTGAAGCCGCGTGTTAATTGTCTGAATCGCTGAAGGCACGGAAAACACGGAAAACACGGAAAAGACCTATACAACAGACACGTTAAACATTGGAAAATAAACTTGATATTATACCAATTCTTATAAATAAAACCACATTTTGAGACTTTAATAAATCCAAATGTCCGAGGCGCAATGAATTGCGCGACTACGAACGCGTTTCTTGTTAATGAGAAGTTATTATTTTGAAATGGTATAACAAAATGCCTTTCCGCGTCTTCCGTAGTTTCTGTGGTTCTGACAAAGTGTATGTCTGGTGCGAGGATTTGACGGTGATTTGTTTGTGTTTGTCTTGTAATTGCATGGGTTTTTCTCCTTATAAAAAAGATACAAAACTGTGTTGTTTTGCAACATTTTTGTATCTTTTTTGTGTTGTTGGTCTGAAGTGAGTACCTGACTGGGTTTGTGGGTTGTTGAAGTCGGTTTTTTTGCGTGTTTTTTGGGGTAAAAAAAGTTGTTTTTTGTATCTTTTTTATGTGCTGGGTTATGGTAGGTTCTTGGGTAGATATTTTTGGGGTGACGGGTGAAGATTTTGTTGATATAGTGGGTTGTGTGCAGTTTATGATTTTCATAGTGGTAGTATTATAACAGTTGGTGGATTGGAATGAAAGGGTTTGTGGTGTTTGGAACCATAAGTTTCATGTATGTTTCATGTAGTTTTCAGTTTTTTGGTTTTTTGTAGCAGATTCGTTAGTTATCTGAATCGCTGAAGACACTGAAGTAAGAGGTGTTCTCAGTGTTTTCAGTGTCTTCTGTGATTCAGACTGTTTTTTATAAGAAATACTGAAGCCGCGAAAGGGGTTTTAGTGGGAGGAGTTTCTTTGTAGTGTATACATTTAGTTTGTGCAATTATCATTACGCACAAACTCATAAGTTTGTGCGACGAAGGGAGACATGATACGTTAGAAATGGTATTACAACGCGACGATTGAATGTCTATGCATATATCTTGACAACATGTGACATAATAGATATAATTGAAATTGCTGAAAAATACATCATTTTCTAATCCTAAAATAATGCTTCTTACTATCACAACAACCCATTCTCCCGCAACAGATCTCGGTTTTTTATTACATAAGCATCCTGACAAACTTCAAACATTTACGCTTCCGTATGGTCAAGCACATGTCTTTTATCCAGAGGCATGTGCTGAGAAATGCACTGCTGCTTTACTGCTTGATATTGATTCAGTTGGACTTGTGCGTCGGTATCGTGGACAGTCAAGTGAGAGTTTTTCCTTAGCAGAATATGTCAATGATCGCCCCTATACTGCATCATCATTTCTGAGCGTTGCAATCGCAAGGGTTTTTGGGAGTGCGTTAGCCGGGAAATGTAAGGATCGACCTGAACTCTTAGATACGCCTATACCATTAACAGCCAAATTGTCTACTTTGCCGTGTAGAGGAGGAGAACATTTTCTGCGTCGTCTCTTTGAACCTTTACAGTATACGGTTCATGCAGAACGACACATTTTAGATTCCCAATTTCCTGATTGGGGTAATAGTCGTTATTTCTCAGTTACACTTGATGCTACATGCCGATTAAGCGATCTCCTAACACATCTATATGTGTTAATACCAGTACTTGATGATGAGAAACACTATTGGGTTGATGAAGCAGAGATAGAAAAACTATTAAGACACGGTGAAGCATGGCTTTCAGATCATCCTGAACAAGAAACAATTGTGAACCGTTATTTGAAATATCAACGTAGACTTACACGTCAAGCGTTCTCTCAATTGTCCGATACAGGTGTTGAACCAGATGAAGATAAACATAATGAAGAGGAAACACAAATTGAAGAACACATCGGTTTGAACGAAATTCGATTATCAAAAACCGCTGAAGTAATCAAGGATTTCGGGGCAAAACGTGTACTTGATTTAGGTTGTGGTGAGGGGAAACTATTACGAAAACTGTTAGTAGAAAAACAGTTTGAAGAAATCGTGGGTATGGATGTTTCACATAATAATCTAATAAAAGTAAAACAACGACTACATTACGATCGATTACCTGAAAAGAAAAAAGAACGTCTTACACTATTTCAAGGATCGCTCTGCTATAGAGACAAACGTTTGGAAGGATACGATGCTGCTGCTGTAATTGAGGTAATTGAACACTTGGATTCTTCTCGTCTTTCTGCTTTTGAACGCGTTTTGTTTGAGTATACCTGTCCCGATATGATTGTGCTGACAACACCGAATGTGGAATACAATGTAAAGTTTGAGAATCTTCCAGCTGGTCGTTTTCGGCACAAAGATCACCGTTTTGAATGGACACGTTTAGAATTTGAGTCATGGGCAAATGATATGTCGAATCGATTTGGATATGAGGTAACGTTCCATCCTATTGGTGAAAATGATGAAGTTGTTGGTTCACCTACACAGATGGCAGTATTTAAACGGAAAAGTTCAGAATGAGGTAATTGTTATACCGTTTCTAATGAATACAGTCACATTATGGGATTCCTGAATTCTTAATGGGTGAAGAATGTAAGAGGCGCAATAAATTGCGCGACTACAAACGCGTTTTTTGTAAATGAGAACTGATTATTTAGAATTGGTATTATGAATTGTCTGGTTGATTTTCAAGTCTCTATTTTGTAATAAGGTTTTAGTTTAATGGTCATAAAAATACCGGATCCATCACTCGTTATTTTAATAGGAGCATCAGGTTCCGGAAAGTCTACGTTTGCACAGAGACATTTTAAACCAACAGAAATCCTCTCATCTGATTTCTGTCGTGGCATCGTTTCAGATGATGAAAATGACCAAACAGTAACAACTGATGCGTTTGAAGTGCTGCATTTTATTGCCGCAAAACGACTTGCTGCTGGTAAATTGACAGTTATTGATGCTACAAATGTTCAACCTGATGCTCGTAAACCCATCCTTGCATTGGCACGCGAGTACCATTATTTGACAGTTGCTATCGTTCTAAACATTCCAGCGAAAGTCTGTCAAGAGAGAAACGCTGAACGTCCTGATCGTGATTTTGGACGACATGTTGTACGTAATCAGACCAGTCAACTACGCAGATCAATACGTTCGTTAAAGCGCGAAGGTTTTCGTAACTTCGTATATGTTTTTTCTTCACCAGAGGAAGTGGATGCAGTACAAGTTGAAAGACAATCATTGTGGACTAATCGTAAGGATGAATCAGGTCCATTTGATATAATTGGGGATATCCATGGTTGTTATGATGAATTGGTGGAATTACTGATAAAACTCGGTTATGAAGTTTCTACTAACAGTGATGGACATCCGACTGTCAATGCTCCACATGGAAGAAAAACCATATTCTTAGGAGATTATGTTGACAGAGGACCAAAGGTTGTAGATGTTATGCGATTGGTAATAAATATGCATAAATCTGGCATAGCACATTGTGTTCCCGGCAATCATGATGTCAAACTTGCTCGGGCATTGAGAGGAAAAAATGTTACGACAACACACGGCTTGGCAGAATCGCTTTCTCAGTTAGAGAATGAATCTGATGAGTTTAAGCTACAAGTTGCTGAATTCATTGAGGGATTAATCAGTCACTATGAATTTGACAATGGAAAACTTGTTGTTGCACATGCAGGAATGAAAGAGAATTTACAGGGACGTGCATCTGGACGTGTGCGCGAATTTGCGTTATATGGAGAAACAACAGGTGAAACAGATGAAATCGGATTACCTGTACGTCTTAATTGGGCAGAAGAATATAGAGGTGCTGCCACTGTAGTTTACGGACATACACCAGTTGCGGAACCGCAATGGTTTAACCGAACCATCAATATAGATACAGGATGCGTCTTTGGAGGACAACTGACTGCATTGCGATATCCAGAAAAAGAACTTGTATCTATTCCTGCCCATAAGACCTATTACGAACCAGCTAAACCATTACAAGATGATGTCAATAGACCCACTTCCTTAGGGACGCATAAAGATGAAGGTATTCTTGATATTAATGATGTGATTGGTAGGCGAGTTATCAGTACACGGTTGAATCACAACGTAACAATCCGTGAAGAGAATACTATTACTGCCCTTGAAGTTATTAGTCGTTTTGCCATAGACCCAAAATGGCTTATCTATCTCCCCCCAACGATGTCTCCAACCGCTACCACGACAATAGACGACCTACTTGAACATCCTGTAGAAGGTTTTGCATATTATCGGAATCAAGAAGTGTCTAAAGTTGTTTGGCAGGAGAAACATATGGGTTCACGGGCTATTGTAATCGTGTGTAAATCACCTGAAACCGCACAAAGACGGTTTGGTGTGTCTGTTGATACACTTGGTGTCTGTTATACGCGAACAGGAAGACCGTTTTTTGAAGATACATCATTGGAGAACGAATTACTTCTAAGGTTAAAACATGCTATTGATAAAATGGGATTTTGGGAAACCTTAGATACGGATTGGATTTGTCTTGATTGTGAGTTAATGCCTTGGTCAATAAAAGCACAAGAGTTATTGAGACAACAATATGCACCCGTAGGTTCATCTGCCAGTGTTGCTATAGACGAAGTAATCTCATCATTAGAATCTGCTAAAAAACGTGGCGTGCAGGTAGATGAATTTTTAGAAGGATATCAGGAACGCAAGAATGCAGTAAAAGAATATACTACAGCATATCAAAGATATTGTTGGGATGTAAAATCTATATCTGATATAAGACTTGCCCCATTTCACATTTTAGCTACTGAAGGAACAGTCCATTTTGACAAGGATCATTTGTGGCATATAGAGATGCTTACAAAACTGTGTAATAGTTCTGATGATAATGTATTATTTACAACATCTAATGGAATGGTTGATCTAACTGACCAAGACAGCGAGAACACAGCAATAAACAAATGGGAAGAACTTACAGCACAAGGTGGTGAAGGGATTGTAATAAAACCTCAGGATTTTATTGTCAAAGGTAAACGTGGTTTAATTCAACCCGCAGTCAAGTGTCGTGGTAAAGAATATCTTCGAATAATATATGGTCCAGAATATACATTATCCCACAATTTAGAGAGATTACGTGCACGCGGTTTATCTCTGAAACGATCACTCGCTATACGAGAATTTGCCTTGGGAGTAGAAGCCCTTGAAAGGTTCGTGGATCGTGAACCGTTATCTAAGGTTCATGAATGTGTTTTTGGTGTTTTGGCTCTTGAAAGTGAAACTGTGGATCCGAGACTTTAATTCTGTTGTATTTCTTGTATATTATACGTCGGTTCAATTACTGAATAAAATTAACAATATTTGCAACTAACACACCACAAATATAATTTCAATTTAGTCTAAAAAATGTTCACATATTGTAATAGAAAGATAAAAGCACATAAACTAATAAATCATTGTCATAACTTGTTGTTATTGTTCATGTTGATATTATTAGGTTGTGGAGATTCAACATCAGTTGTAAATGGGTCAAAAAAAGATAATGAAGTGATCCTTCGTGATTATGCGCTTTCTGAAGATGAAACTTGGGATCCAGAAAATACCTATATTGTACACGGTATATTGCAAATTCCAACAGATAAAGTGCTTGAAATATTACCCGGTACGGAAGTTAAATTCGCAAATAATGCACAGGTCAAGGTGCGTGGAATACTGAAAATTGGCACATCGCTTTTCCAGTTAGAATTAGATGAATCAGTACTTCTTACCTCAATCAACGAAAATCCTGAACAAGGGGATTGGAATGGGATTCTGTTTGACTTTACACATGGTGCAGATAGTTATTTGAGGGGTGTAGTCGTTGAATTTGCGAAGATTGGTCTTGACATCAAGACAACTTCTCCAACTGTCATAGATTGTATATTGCGTCATAATGAAACTGCAATTGCTTTGGATGGGAGTGATTCCATAATTCAACATAATGCAATCATTGAAAATGATATTGGAATTAGAACCATTGAGCGACAGAATCGTCCTCAAATTGAGAGAAATAATATAACCAATAACAACACAGGGATTTTTTGTGAAAATGTACAGACGATAATTCGGGAAAATAATTTAGAAAACAATAATCAATCAGTATGGTTAAATGTGAAATTTAATTTTGAAATGTCTAACAATTGGTGGGGAACAGTTGTCAATGAAGAAATAGACAAGATTATCATCGATTCTAATGATACAAACATAATAACAAAAACCATCGGAACAGTAATATATGAACCTATCTCGGTAACCCGTTATGTTGATGCTGGCCCTCGGGAGTGATAAATTATGTTGACGGTGCTAAATATTTCCCAAAATCATTATATTCGTGGGGGTAGTGATAGATATTTTTTCACGATGGGTGAACTACTGCAAAAACATGGACACAATGTTATTCCGTTCACTGCAGCCAATTCGAAAAATGAACCCACTGAATGGGAACAGTATTTCCCTCGCGGTGCAGATTTTGATAATCCAGGACCTATTGACTTGGTGCGTTTTATATATTCACGCAACGCAACCACCTCAATTCAAAGATTATTAAGTAATGCTGATGTGGACATTGCCCACTTTCATGTCTACCATGGTAAGCTAACTGCATCAATTTTAAGTTCACTAAAAAAAGCTGGTATACCGCTTATTCAGACATTGCATGACTACAAGTTAACTTGCCCTATTGCAACTCATCTGTCTGGTGACAACATCTGTGAGGCGTGTGAAGGAAAAAACTTTTTACGTGCAATTCCGAAACGTTGTAATAGAAACTCCCTTGCACGGACTGTATTGAGCGTTTCCGAGTCTTATGTTTCTCGTTTCCTTGGTAATGTTGATAAGTTTGACCACTTTATCTCTGTTTCAAATTTCCTACGGAAAAAGATGATACAATTTGATATACCAGAAGACAAAATATCAACAGTACATAATTTCGTAGATGTATCCAACTTTACTCCTAATTATTCAGATGGAGATTATGTGTTATATTTTGGTAGGGTAGATCGAAGTAAAGGAATATTCACACTGATTGAGGCAGCTGAGTCGTTAACACAGTTTCCTTTATACATTGCAGGAGAAGGGGAAGCAATGCCAGAAGTGGAGCGTTTTATTGAGCAAAATGGTTGTGAACATATCCATCTATTAGGTTTTAAACAGGGAGATGAATTACGTGAATTGATCCTAAACAGTACATGTACTGTTTTGCCATCAGAATGGTATGAAAATTGTCCTATGTCAATATTGGAATCCTTTGCCTATGGTAAGCCTGTAATTGGTGCGGATATCGGTGGTATTCCAGAATTAATCAACCATGGGGATGATGGTTTTCTTGTTCCATCAGGTGATGTAGAAGAATTACGTGATCGGCTACAATGGATGTGTGATAATAAGACTCAGGCAATTGAGATGGGCAAAACAGCACGAAAAAAAATGGAGAACGAATTCAATGCTGACATTCATTATGAAAGGATTTTGAATGTATATAAGAAGTTTATATAAAATAAACATGTAGACGAAAATTGGAAAAAACGTTGCTTACATTGACAGAATACACAGTTTTCTGATGTATATAAATGATACATTTTTGACATGATACAAAGGATATGGTAATATCACATGTTGTTTTACGAGATAAAATCAAAAAGTTTTGGATATGACTACCCATAACAGTAGGAGAAATCAAGCACAATGTCTTTAGAAAAGTCGTTGGTGGAATGCTTTGCAGAAAAACCTCCATCAACATATTTTGATGAATCTAATTCAGATAAGACAGGAGTCCGGCACGATTATGGAAATCTATACGATTGGTTGTTCTCCTCGCTTCTTTTCCAAAATAATATGCAACCTATACGAGTCTTAGAAATAGGTGTTACTATGTTTGGTGAGGGTAGTGGACATGCATTTACAAAGATGCCTTTTGTAGAAATGTTTGTGGGATTAGATGTAAATCCAATGGAGAAGGATTTTGGAGAGAAAGGTGTTTTTCTTGAAGTTGATGCATACTCGGAGGAAGGAAAACAAGCTGCTGAAAAATATGCACCGTATCATCTTCTGATTGATGACGCTGAACATATACATTCACAACAAGTAGCATTTTTCAAGATGTATTCATCGTTGTGTGCTACACCGGGGTTCATGGTTTGTGAGGATGTACCAAAAATAATAATACCAAAACGACTCAAAGCGATAAATGATCCGAGTGTAATGCAAGTACGTGTTCCAGGTTCTCTTATAGCATCTAAGGGCAAGTTAGACAACAATGTGTTGTTAAAAACAAATATGATAAATAATAATCAATGACAAATACACAACAGACATTTTCTCACTTGGAATATTAAACTTCAAGGAAATAGATGCGAACATTAATTGTATTGGTTTTTACCTTTTGCTTAATTCAATATTCATTGAGTGATATACAATTTGAAGATGTCTCACATCAAGTAGGTATTACTCGAATTGGTGAGAGTTGGGGAAATGCATGGGGAGATTTTGATGGGGATGGTTATCTTGATTTATGGGCAACTAACCTTGACATACTCCCACAACTAAAGTAGTGGGATTCTTCAATCCCTATATTAGTTGTGAAATCGTGGGATCAATGACCTTTGCTACAAAGTAGTCTTACAAAGCCTACTCCAACAGTTGACGTCCCAACTGCACCTCCAAAGGAGGTCTTAAAAACGATTAGTACACGTGATTTAGACGGGATGAGCTATTACGCTGCTTTCCCTGAACGTGCAATAGATGTTACAAAGAACTTTAGCAGTATTGAATCGCAAGGCTTTTACATAGTTGTTTCACTGCTTAGCTGTCTACCACAACATCAACTATAACCAATGCCGACTGCTACGAACATACTAACAGACTAAACGCTTTTTGTCAAGTAAAACATTTTAGCCGTTCTACATC
>JAJDWI010000057.1 GCA_022825665.1 Candidatus Poribacteria bacterium | reverse complement strand
ATTGGGAGTTGGTGAGTATATATTTCGTTGCAAAGGATGAACGTGTACATTTTGCAAAGGAACATTGGCATACAGATCTCTTATCCTGGAAATCCTGAAATCCTGGAAATCCTGGTTCAGACAATAAGCGATGCAGACAAGCAAGAATCACTAAATTGACGCTAATAGTGCGGTTAGGAAACCGCACCTACCGAGATTGGGAATGTTGAAATTACCGAATTAATAAATTAATCTTCATGTAAGCGCGCATGAAACCCGCAAATCTCTTGAAAATCACGACATTTTAGGCATAATTTTTTAAGAAACGTGAGAATTGCGTAAGTCCTACTTCATTCAAATCGTAGGGGCGAGGTAACCTCGCCCATCTTCACTACCTATCTTCTATAGGAGCGACTTCTTGGTCACGACTTTACGATATGTTTCTACGAATTACAGAAAACTGAATGACTCTGTGTTTTTATCGCATCATTATTGTTGACATAATCGGTATATGGTATAATCAAACTGTAATCAACTTATACCATTTCTAAATAATAACTTCTCATTAACAAAAAACGCGTTCGTAGTCGCGCAATTCATTGCGCCTCTTATATTTGGCTTTATTAAAGTCTCAAAATGTAGTTTTATTTATTAGAATTGGTATTACACAACGGGACAATTATTGTAGATAAAACGATTCAAAGAATAGATTAGTATTTCAGGAGGAATTTTGGAATTTGACATTATTATAGAAAACGGGAATATCGTTGATGGTACAGGGAAACGTGACCCTTATATTGCAGACATCGGTATTCTAAATGATAGTATAGTAGCAATTGATGATCTTACTGAAGCAAAAGCATCAGAAAGAATAAATGCTTCTGGACAGGTTGTGTGTCCTGGCTTCGTTGATGTTCACGTTCATTCTGAAATCTCACTATTGGGTGGACGCGATCAGTATGCTGCTGTCACGCAAGGGGTTACCACACATCTTGCTGCACCAGACGGTTTCGGATGGGCACCATTGTCACCGCAACTTGCACAGGAACTTTGGCATTACACACAATTTGCGTATGGTGATGATAAAGTAGCACTCAATTGGAACACACCAGACGAATATCTAAGTATTTTTGAGGGAAAAATACCTGCAAACCTATACCCGCAAGTGCCGCATTGTGCTGTTCGTCTTGGTGCTATGGGATGGGATGCGCGTCCTGCTACGACAGATGAATTGAAGGTCATGGAACGCACCACACGCGAGTGGCTTGAAGCTGGAGCATGCTGTCTCTGCTTGGGTTTGGATTATCAACCCTCTGCAAATGCTGATTTGAATGAGTTGGTTTATCTGTCAAAGGTTGCAGCAAGTTATGATGCCATCTATGCAGCACATATACGGTACCAACTCATTGGTCGGAAAGCTGCTTGGGAGGAAACAATAGAAATTGCACAACGTGCTGAGATACCCGTGCATATTTCACATGAACGTGTTGATGAAATATCGGCTGAAGTGCTTGAACGTGTTGACCGTGAAGACATCGATCTTACATTTGAATCATACCTTTATCCTGCTGGAATGACCCACCTTGCAATGATGCTGCCAATGGAATATCAAACAGGTTCACCTGATGAGATGTTAGCCAATTTAGAAAATACTGAAGTGCGAGAAAAATCGCTACCATATCTACGAGATAAGTTAGGAATAGGAAATCAGATTATTGGATACAATCGTTCTGGTAGATATATCAGTAAGTTACTGAAAGATGTTGCAAAACAGGAAGGCAAATCAAATGAGGAATTTGCTTACGATTTCATCAGAGAAGAAATTGCAATTGAGACATTTGTCATGCCGTGGGTAACCCCAGTTGATGAAAATGAAAAGGTGTTGAACCAGACCGCAGGGCATCCTCGAATGATGATCGCAAGCGATGGTGTATATAATATACCACATCCCCATCCACGTAGCTATGGATGCTTTGTGCAGTATCTTGGGAAATTTGTTCGTGAACGTCAATTGGTTTCGTTAAAGGAAGCAATCTGTAAGATGAGTGGTTTTCCTGCTGAAAGATTCCGTCTTTCTGACCGTGGTAAAATTGCAACTGATCTTGCCGCAGACATTGTGATTTTTGATCCTGACACCGTCGCAGACCGCTCAACATGGTTTGATCCAATTCAACCTCCAGTCGGTGTGAATTGGGTTTTTGTCAATGGAGTTCCTGTAATTAATGATGGAGAGGTAACAGGTAAACTACCCGGAAAAGTACTACGCCACCAGAAATAGATGAAATCTGAACATGGAGATTAAATTTTGGATAATTATGATATAACGGTAATCGGTGGTGGAAGTGCTGGACTTGTTGTTGCCGTCGCAGGTGCGAAACTTGGTAAAAAGACTGCGTTAGTTGAAAAACACCGTATTGGTGGTGATTGTTTATGGACAGGTTGTGTGCCTTCAAAAGCATTGCTCAAAGCAGCAAAAGTCGCAAAATACATTGACACTGCTGAAAAATATGGTATACCAGATTCTAAGGGAAGTCCTGAATGGCAGAAGGTAATGGACTACGTCCGAAGCACACAACATGTCATTGAAGAGGAACACGATAATCCTGAACGATTCCGTGAAATGGGTGTAGATGTCATCTTCGGGGATGGTCATTTCGAGACTCGCAGTACATTCGTCGTGGAAGATAAAGAAAAAGGTGAGACCAGAATCCTTAAAAGTAAAAAGTTTGTGATTAGTACAGGTTCTCGACCACTTGCTCCGTCTATTCCCGGATTGGAATCCTGTGACTATCTTGACAGTGAAAATGTTTGGGATTTAGAGGAATTTCCACAGCGGTTGCTTGTTGTTGGTGCTGGTCCGATTGGAATTGAAATGGGACAAGCATTTCATAGACTTGGTTCAGATGTTACGATTGCACAACGAAGTGGACGGATATTGTCAAAAGAGGATGAAGATGTATCTGAACGGATGCTACATTACCTTAGTTCTGAGGGAATTAACATACGATTAAATACAAATATAGAAAAATTCGAAAAACAGAATGATGTGATAAAAGTAACATTTTCAGAGTTACAATCCACTTCTTCAAACCAATCCGAAGAACAGGAGTTTGATAATGTCCTAATCGCAGCAGGACGCACACCGAATATTGAAGGATTGGAATTAGGCAAAATCGGTGTACAGGTAGAAAAAAATGGTATCGTCGTTAATGACCAACTACAGACACATGTGAAACACATTTTTGCTGCAGGAGATGTCATCGGACATTATCTTTTTACTCATGTTGCAGCATTTCAAGCACAATTGCTGGTTAGGAATTTCCTTTTACCTTTCTCAAAAAAGATTAACTATTCTGTTGTTCCTTGGACGACATTCTGCGACCCAGAAATAGCAAGGTGTGGATTGACGGAGACAGAGGCACGGGAAAAATATGGTGATGTAGACGTTTTTACATTGGACCAGAAAGATGTGGACAGAGCAGTCGCAGACGGAGAAACACAAGGGTTTACGAAGGTGATAGCAACGAAATGGAGAGGAAAGATATTAGGTGTTCACATCGTTGGTGCTAATGCGGGAGAGGTAATCCATGAATACATTCTTGCAATGCAGGAAGGGATTCCTTTACGGAAATTGGGAGGTATGATACACGTGTATCCGACTTATTCTGCAAGTGTGCTACGTGTGGCAGCGAAATGGTTGTCAGAAGGCACATTAATAACAACCCTACGAAAACTGATAGGATCCGGATAATGATTGGAGTTAAAATAAAAAGAGTCGGAAACCACGTTCCAGTCGGTATAGATTTTGTAGGGAATATAACCTAACGCAAATAATGTTGACTGGCAAACTGAACGTTTACTTGATTGCAGTTCCGACTCACCTAAGGAGGCATATATCCTATTTAGCAATTTCTATGCCAACAGAAATTGCTAAATATTTGGTGTAAAGCAACAATATTGTCTAATTATTCGTCAATGATGATGAAAAATTGGACAGATTCAATTTACTGAATAAGTAGAATAATTTCTATCTAAATTATCAAACGTTCCGTTCAAAACCCAATGCTTTATCTTTGGGATGTAGAACGGCTAAAATGTTGTACTTGACAGAAAATGCCAAATCTGTTAGTATGTTCGTAGCAGTCGGCATTGGTTGTAGTTGATGTTGTGGTAGACAGCTAAGCAATGAAACAACTATGTAAAAGCCTTGCGTTTCAATACTGCTAAAG
>JAJDWI010000077.1 GCA_022825665.1 Candidatus Poribacteria bacterium | reverse complement strand
TCAACTGTTTGTGCATTCCACCAATTCTTATCAAACAGGCAGGCTTAGCTGCCTAAAGTGGAGCAGATGTAAGACGTAGCTCAGATCCGCTATCCGCGAGGAAACACAAGCCCCTACCTTTAGGTAGTGGGTACTATGACTCAGTGAATTCTACCCTTATGGATTTACATACGAAATAGTGGAGGCAAAATGGAATATCTTACTTATGGCAATACAGGTTTAGAAATATCACGTCTCTGCTTCGGTGCAGGACATCTTGAGAAGTTATATGATATTCAAACTGGCGGCAAACTTATGCTGAAGGCACTTGACGAAGGTATTACCTTTTGGGATACAGCCGAAGGATATGGAACTCAACCTCACCTTGGCGAAGCAGTTAGACAGATTAACAGAAATGAAGTAGTTATCCAAACTAAAACTGCAAAGAAAGATCATCAAAGTGCATCAGCGAGCATTGAAAAAGCCCTACGCGAACTACAGACCGACTATATTGATGTAATGTTATTACATGCTGTCTCTTCGCCAGAGGATTTAGAAGAACGAGAACGTGAGGGAGCATTTGATGCATTCCGTGAAGCAAAAGCTGCCGGCAAAGTCCGTGTAATCGGTTGTTCCACACATTTATATACAGGTGCAGTGATGGATGCCGTGATTGATCATCCTGAGATTGATGTAATTCTGACAACCGCGAATAAGGAAGGTAGGATGTTGGAGGGAGGTCCATTCGATAAACATTTGGAATACATAGAACGTGCATACAACCTCGGCAAAGGAATTAGCATTATGAAGGTAATCGTACAAAATGACATGCCCGAGGAAGATATGCCAGAATGGATTGAATGGGCATTTAACCTTGAAACTGCACACGCCATCAACCTCGGTATAACCGAAGATCGACATATTACACTTGATGTTGGTCTGGCACGCGCAAGTGCAAGAAGACGACTTATCCAAAGCAAAGCAGCATAATGTGGAATGCTGAATACCTTATTTGCATCTACTAATAAATGAAGCAGTTACGAGGTAAACCACTCAAAGACTTTCTAAAACAGGTGCAACAACCCAAAAGGGATCTGATTTTTATTCTACAAGATGTACAAGATCCTATCAATGTCGGTTCAGCATTTCGTATTGCAGATGCTTGCAATGTTCAAGAGCTTATATTAACAGGTATAAGTGCGAAACCACCTCATCCACTGCTTCGAAAAGTTGCAAGAGGTAAACAAAGACGCGTCCAATGGAGTTATACAGAACAAGCCTCTGATGCAATTATATCGTTAAAATCAAAAGGGTTCATGAGTTGTGCGTTAGAACTCACACCAAAATCTATCCCCTACAATAAAGTAGATTTACCAGACAAAATATGTCTTGTTGTTGGTCACGAAGATCATGGCATAACCAAACGGACACTTGCAGTCTGTGATATGTTCATATTCCTACCGATGTATGGTAAGGGTACATCAATGAATGTTCATGTGTCGCTTGGTATTGCCGCATATCACATATTACATGCTCCAAGGAAAACATAATGTCAGATACGATGCGCGCTATTATGTGTCGTGGTCCTTATGATTACCAACTGGAACAGGTATCAATTCCACAAGCCGGTCCTAATGAAGTAGTGATAAAAATAAATGCCTGTGGTGTATGTGCGAGTGATATAAAATGTTATACTGGAGCACCGCTTTTTTGGGGAGATGAACATAGAAAACCTTATGTTGAAACTCCTGTGATACCCGGTCATGAATTCATAGGAGAGGTTATCCAACTTGGGGAAGGGGCAAGCGAAAAATATGGATTACAACTTGGCGACATAGCAATCGCTGAACAAATTGTTCCTTGTTGGGATTGTCGATACTGCCGCACAGGTAAGTATTGGTTATGTCAAATCCATAATATCTATGGATTCCAACCAGTTGTAAATGGTGGAATGGCAGACTATATGAAGTTTCCTGCACGATCACTTGTTTACAAAGTACCAAATGATATGCCGATCGCGAATGCTGCTATGATTGAACCGCTTGCTTGTTCAATACATGCTGTTCAACGTGGTAATATCGAATTTGGTGATGTTGTTGTCATTGCGGGTGCTGGCACTCTCGGACTTGGTATGATCGGTGCTGCAAAGTTGAAAAATCCTGGGACTCTCATCGCAATTGACTTAATTACAAAAAGATTGGATATAGCAAAAAGACTTGGTGCTGATATAACTATCAACCCATCTGAAGAAGATGCTGTTGAAATGGTTTTAGACCTAACAGAGGGCTATGGTTGCGATGTCTATATTGAGGCTACTGGACATCCGAAGGCAGTTGAACAGGGACTTCACATGATACGTAAAGCGGGAACTTTCGTTGAATTTAGTGTCATGCGGGAACCTGTAACGGTAGATTGGACAATCATAGGGGATACGAAAGAGTTAAATATACACGGTTCACATTTAGGACCCTACGCTTATCCACTCGCAATAGATTATATCCACAGTGGTAGTATTGATGTAAGTCACATTGTAACGCATCAGCTCCCATTGGAAGATTATATAACGGCATTTGAAATGGTTCAGAAAGGTAGTGATTCAATCAAAGTCCAGTTAGTTCCCTAAGCAAAAAGTTACATGTAAAATCGAATTGCTACATATTTTTTCTCTGTGGTATAATTGATAATGTATATTCCAAAACACGTAAATGTTATTGCATATAGACAATGAATTAATTGTGTCAAAAGATTATGCTATTAGATGTCAGTAAGCCGAAAGAATCGCGTATTGCACTCTTAAAAAGTGAGAATACAGAGGCATTTCAACAATTACTTCAAAAGTATTGGCATTGGTACTATAACGATTCACTTCAGGATGCTGTTAGGCTATTACTTAGCACTGATTTAGGTTGGGAAAACGTTCCTAAAAATATTTCATCCCCTGTTGGTGACATTAATTCACCTTTGGGACACGCTCTTGCACATAAAGATAATGATATTCGCGATGCCGCACTTCATATCTTAGATGCAACCTTGTGTATACCTGCAGGAACTGCCCTGATTGGTGAAGAATGTGTTCCTATTGATGTGGAGCAATTTGAGATCGGTGTGTATCCCGTTACAAATGCACAATATCTACGATTTATTCTCGATACCGATTATGAACCACCTAAGGATTGGCAGGAAAATTCTGAGTTGAATTATGAGATATATTCAGACAAAGGTGATCATCCAGTTGTTTGGGTAAGTTGTGAAGATGCAGATGCGTATGCAGATTATATCGGAGGGAGACTACCAACTTTTGAAGAGTGGCAATATGCTTCACGGGGAACAGACGATAGACTTTTTCCATGGGGAAATGAAATAGATATACCACGATGCAACACAGCAGAACTCGGTGCTGAAGGAACAACACCAGTCGGAATGTTTAAAGACGGTGTGAGTCCATTCGGTTGTTATGATATGTTAGGGAATGTATGGGAATGGACAAAGACACCTTATGATGAAAAAGGCGACTTTCATGTTGCATGTGGTGGAGCATGGTATTATAACCACGACTATAGTACATGCATTAGTTTTGATTTTTTCAGTAGAGATTATGCTGAGTTTGTAATAGGTTTTCGTATTACCAGATGAAATCTAAAATAGTTGCAACCGACTGACAATCATATTATTGTTGAGACTTTATTCAGACTAAGGTGTTTAAATATATGGGTTCTATTTGAGGAACAATTGGAGTTTGTAGATGAGGGACAAAAAAACGGACAAAGTCAATAATGATATAAAATCAGACTCCTCTTTGATACGTGACGAGTCATCTATTCCCTCCAAAACCTTACAAAATAAGTTTATTCAACAAGGTCGTTTGGATATACATCACCATCAAACAGCTGCAACGCATTTAAAACTGGGGGCAGATGCATTAAAGGCACGAGACTTTGAGAAAGCAATTGAAGAATTTCTACTTGTAATACAACATAATCGTGAATCCGCTGAAGCACACTTCCATCTCGGTTTGGCATATTTTATGTTGGAGCATTATGAAAAAGCAATTGACGCATACAAAATGGCAATAGCATGCGAACCGAGCGAAATAACAGTATACATAAATTTGGCATCCACCTACCGTATGTTAAAACGTTATGATGAGGCAATAGATGTATATGAACGCGCTATAAGGTTTAATCCTAATACACCTGAACTCCATTCGGAACTCGGTGCAGTATACTCGCTACGTGGAAAACGAAATGAAGCAGTCAATGCATTTAAAACTGCCATGCGTCTTAAGCTAAAACTATCAAACCTAAATCAGACAGCTGAAACGGAAATCTCTGAGGAAGAATAAAGTTGGTCATTCTTAGTTAATTTGCAAAAAACCTGAACATACACAGGAGTGTATCATGTTTGTCTCAGATGAAGATTTGATGCTGGAATGCCGTAAAGGAGATATGAGTGCATTTGAGCTGCTTGTCAGAAGATATCAGGATGCACTTGTGAATTACATTTTCTATAACATTAATGATTTTCATCGTGCAGAAGATTTGGCACAGGAGACATTTCTCCGTGTATTGAAAAGTGCAAGTCGCTATGAACCGAAATCCTCATTTAAAAATTGGCTTTATACAATTGCTACCAATTTGTCTCGAAATGAGATCCGTAATCGTGTTAGACGTAAGACATATTATCTTGAAGAAATGGTGGATGAAAATGAGGATATATACCATTCAGAATATATGATTGATACGCGTTTTCAACCTGATATACTATACGAAAAAAAAGAACGTCAACAACTTGTAAAAAAGACACTTAAACAATTACCTGAAAATCAACGATTAGCTTTGACCCTCGTTACATATCAAGAATTAAGTTATGAAGAGGTCTCTGATATATTAAATTGTTCAGTTGGTGCCGTAAAATCACTCATTCACCGTGCGCGACAGAACATGAAAAAACTGCTTATTAAGTCTGGATTAGGAGAAAGTGTAAATGCTAAAATCTAAAATGGTTGACTGTCAGAACTTACAAACGCAACTCTCTGCCTATTTTGATAATGAACTCCAATCGTGGAAAAGGTTAATAATAAAATGGCATATTAAGCATTGCGCTGAATGTAGTAAGAAATATACAGACATACAACAAACACACACTTTACTTAATTCCGTAGAGTCGGTTAGAACTTCTGATGACTTTCTGTCGAATGTGATGTCACGTGCAAATGCTATTAATATTTATCAGAAAGAACGACTATCACTGTTTAACCGGTTGGGATCTATCGTTGAAGGATTACAAGTGTGGATGCGAGGAAATATTCGTGCCTACAATCCATTTTACATGGGTGGCTTTATTGTAGGTGTGATTCTGATGTTAGGAGTAACTCTCTACTCACCTAAAATAGACAAACTAAATATATTTTCAGAATATAAAACTCAATCTATAAATACACAACAAGAACGTCTTGTTGCCTTTGAAGTTATTATGCAACAAGAACCAAAACGAACATTAAAAATACGTTGATGAGGTATGACTGATGAATTTCATTACACATCGTAAATTAAAATCAATTACACGAAAAGCCTTAATACTCTCAATGGTACTCCATATATTCCTACTAATCACCTTATTTTATTTTTCTGTTACTGATCAGACGCTCTTGCCGGTAAAAGATAAGCTCGACGTTACAATTGCTACAGTACCAAAACAGATGCAAGTAAAGATGCCAATAAAGACACCTATTCCACAAGTGCGTCAAACTACTCTGCATGAATCCACTAAAATGCCTGCCCCTAAAATTGAAACACTACATCCACAATTAGAGATTCATCCGCGTCTTACCCCTACAAATCCAATTGATACAGACCAACCAAGACTCAATCAGACTGAAACCGCACCAGATGTTGATGTAAATGTAAGTACTGCTCTTAAGCAGCTTCAGCAAGTCGAAAATGGTTTGTCTACAAAAGAATCTGCCCAACCGATATTAAGCGGGTCACTCGGAACAAAACGTTCTGGCTCACCAGGTGTTCAACGTGGACCTATCCGATCTACACTTGACATCCCTACAACAACAGGTGGAGATGGCAATCCAACAGAAATCGTTGATTTCAAAGAAAAAAAACCAGATTTACCAAGAATTACATTTGGCAACGTTATGAAGAATCTTGCTGATGACATTACAGAAACAAGTGAGGGTGGTCCTATCGATGTAATTTTTGTTGTTGATGCAAGTGGGAGTATGGGAGATAATATCTATGGTGTAGTTAGTCATCTATCCGATATGATTGATGTTTACAAATCCTCAGATATTGACTACGCACTCGGTCTGACGACATTTCATGCAAATCAAGTCAACAATATAAAAATCCGTCAATTGACAAAAGATTTATCAGAATATAAACAAATGATGAGAAAGATACAACCTAAAGGTGATGAAAATGCATTGGATGCCATTGAAAAAACAGTCTACAACATGGAATTTCGTGCTACATCCAAAAAACACCTCATACTTGTCACCGATGAACCTCTATCAAGTATAGATGGCAATACTATACGAAGTACTATTGATTTATGTAGAGAATTCGGCATTTATGTAAATGTACTTGGTCTTGCGCTCGATGGACATAGAAAAATTGCCATAGATACCGATGGTAAATGGCATGCAATACCCGAAAGACAGAATAGACGACCCATGTCCAATAGAAATACATCGTTAACAGAACAAATAAAAAAACAGCTTCTTCAAAATGCAAAATGGTCTGATATGCAGCTAATAAGTAAAGTTGTATTACAAAAGTCAGAGAATTCACCAATTGATATTGTCCTGTTTTTAGATGGAAGTAAAAGCATGGAAGGAAAACTTTTAAACTTTTATTTACAACTGAAGACTATGGTGCGTGACTGGGATAATGCACTAATTGACTATCAGATAGGAGTAGTAAGTTATAGAATGCGAGGTTCAGTAAAAAGTGTAAACGTATATGATCCTCCACAAACAATAGAACAAATAGAAAAAATTGTTGAATTACCCCAAAAAAACGATGAAGATTTGTTACATGCAATTTCTCAGGGATTACGAAAAATACAACTGCGACCAAATGCACAAACTCACCTTATACTTGTTACTGATGAACCTATCACACACAACGCACCTGCAAAAGGAATGATACAGTATCTACAAGAAAAACATGTGATAGTAAGTGTTGTTGGAACAATTGATGAATTCCAAGAGCAAGTAACTGAAAAAACGGGTGGTGTCTGGGTGCCAATTCCAAACGGACATACAACAAGTCAATCATACTGGTAATAGTATTTCAATATACCATATTTACGGATTAACATTTATCCATTCTCATTCTCATCACACAACTAATATTGGATGAAAATATATTAGAGGAAAAGTACATAAAGTGAATATTGCGGTGCTTGCATCAGGAAGTGGAACTAATCTACAAGTTCTGATTGAGCAGTTACATGAAGATACAGCGACAGACATTAATATCTCAGTAGTTATTAGTGATAGGAAGCAGGCTTACGCATTGACACGTGCGAAAAATGCAGGTATTCCTACACAAATTGTCCGTTCTAAAGATTATGTGAGTCGAGTTGAATTTGACGCAGAAATTACACGACATATAGAAAACTATTCTGTAGAGCTAATTGTTCTTGCTGGATTCATGAAATTATTTCAACTACCGTTTGTCCGAAAATATCAGAACCGAATTATTAACATCCATCCCAGTCTACTTCCTGCATTCCCTGGTGCAACTGCTGTAGCTGATTCTTTGAAGAAAGGTGTTAAGGTAACTGGTGTTACGGTACATTACGTTGATGAAGGTGTAGATACTGGTCCTATTATCGCACAGACTTCAATACCTGTCTACGATACAGATGATGAAGAAAGTCTACATAAACGAATCCAAATTGAAGAGCATAAACTTTTTCCACAAGTAATTAGGGCACACGCTCAGGGAAATCTTAAAGTTATAGGTCAGAAAGTTATCTCTGTTTCTTCAGAATCATAGCGTTTACGATTCTATTATTCAATGATAATAATTGATCCAGACATTGTTCTGTAATACATTTTAAACTTAAAAATAAATGTTAGCAATTTCAACCTTATGGAATGCTTTAAAGCAATCAGATGGTACTGCTTTATATGATGAATTGAAAGACCTTGGCTTTGATCATATAGCACTGAGTCGGCATCTTACTATTGAACAAATTGAACAGATGAAACCTACTTTTCGTGACATCGGACAATCCCCTCCTTGCTGTATCCAGAATTTCTGTCCAATATTACCAGGAACAAAACAAACTGAGTTAGAAGAAGATATAATACTACTATCAAGTCTTGATAACGATGAACGAAAAGAAGCAGTTCGAAAAACCGTTGATACCATGCAACTTGCTACTGAAATGGAAATTCCTATAGTGATTCTCCGACTTGGAAAGGTGGATACTTATGACCGTTCACATTTGATGAAAGACCTATATGAATACGGAGAACGGGAGTTTGAAGCATTTAGCAAAAAGGTAACTGAGGCAACGGAGTGGAGAAAACGTAAAGAATCAAAGCATCGTGATGCTGTTATGCGGAGTCTTGACGAACTAAATGAGCGGGCTTTAAAAATGGAACTAAGTATTGCTATTGAGAATAGACCACATTATTACCAAATACCTAATTTTGATGAAGTAGGTTTGTTATTCGATGAATTCTACGGTAGTCCAATGAGATATTGGCATGATGTGGGACATGCAGCATATCAAGAAAAACTCGGATTGTGTTGGTCACATGAATGGCTTGAAATGTATAGCGAACATCTTATAGGTGTAACTTTGCATGATCTTCAAGACCTTGAACCTCACCACCCCCCTGGAACTGGTGATATTGAGTGGGATACCGTATTTACTCAGATTCCATCAGATATCGTCAAAGTATTTGAACTTCATCATTGTAATACCGAATTGGTAATTCAAGGACGTGAGATGTGTGAAACGCAATGACCATATAAGACATGAATTGATTACTCTATCTGAACTACCAGTTAATAAAAAAAATAATTTTTATATTGACATTTATTTTAAATTTCTACATAATACTTTTCATGCAAATAAGTGAAAATAATACGCATCAACTCTCATTATTTTTGTAATATGATGTCCCAATGATTGGAGGTAGATATGTTTTGTACATTTAAGAAATTTAGAGAGCATAATTTTATAATACTACTATTTTGTTCCATATTTTTAGTATCAATGTTTATATTTAGTCCCTCTATTGAAGCACAACGCGATGAAGCAACAGTTGCAGGTATCTGGACTTTTGATGACGGATCTGCAAATGATACTTCAAATCAATCTCTAAACGGAATTGTTGTAGGCAAGCCTAAAGCCGAAAAGGGTATTGTGAATGATGCCTTAAGGTTTAATGGTACAAGCGATGGAATCCAGATTCCCGATTCCAATAGAATAAATATAGGTGGTCCATTCCCTAAACGTACCGTTGCTGCATACTTCAATTGCGATGATGTTGATAAAAACCAGAAACAAGTTATTTTCGAGGAGGGTGGAAGAACGCGTGGGTTAGTTGTCTATGTGTTCGATGGTAAGATATATGGAGGAGCGTGGAATCGCGCAGAATATAATTGGCAAGGAGAATGGTTATCAGCTGATATTAAATCAAATAATTGGTACCACGTTGCTGTTGTCATTAGAGATGCCGCTGGAAAAGTAGAAAAAGATAAGTTTGAATTATGGTTAGATGGTAAACTCATTGATACGGCAGATGGTGGTCAACTACATGCACACGGTGATAATAACGGAATTGGTTTTGTTAACCAAAATGTAGTATATCATGATGATGGAGGCGCAGGAACAAACATTGATTGGTTTGGAGGATTAATCGACGAAGTTGTGATCTATAGTTCGTCCTTTACCGAGAAGGAAATATTAGAACTCACAGAAGCATTAACCGTTGAACCACAAGGAAAATTCACAACAACTTGGGCAAAATTGAAAGAACATAGATCTATTAATTAGTTATGTCTTGTATTTAGTTGATTTGATCTGTAAGTAAAAATTAACTTATAGATATTACCTATAAGAAAAATCCTCATTTACGAATATCATTACATTTTCAAAGGAGAATTTCAAATGACAAAGTTTATCTCAATATTATGTGTGTTGCTCATGCTATTTACACTAACGGTGTTCGCAGCAAGAGACGAAGCAACTGTCAGAGCTGTTTGGACTTTTGATGAAGGGGATGCAGCTGACACCTCTGGACATGATGTCAACGGTACGTTTGCAGGGGAACCTGAAGTGGTTGACGGAATTGTTGGCAAGGCTCTCCTATTTGATGGTGTTGACGATGGAGTCAAACTTCCAGATTCAAACGGACTCAATACTGGCGGTCCTTTCATGAACCGGACTATTGCTACATATTTCAAATGTACTGATGTGACTATCACAGATACTAAACAAACCATTTTCGAAGAAGGTGGAAGAACACGTGGTTTTGTGATAAATGTCCATGAAGGAAAGATATATGTTGGTGCATGGAACCGTGCTGAGTACCAATGGGCGGGTGCGTGGCCCTCTGCTGATGTAGAATCTGATAGATGGTATCACGTCGCTCTTGTACTACGTGATGGAGCCAGTGCAGTTGAAGATGACAAATTTGAGATGTGGCTTGATGGTGTGAAAATTGCCAGCGAACCGGGTGGTCAGATGCATGCTCACGGCGACAATACCGGTATCGCACATACTAATCAAAACGCTGTTTTCCATGATGACGATGGTGCTGGAACAGATATTCATTACTTCGGTGGAGTAATTGACGAAGTAATTGTATACAACTCAGCTTTTGATGAAGATGATTTCTCAGAATTTGCTGATGTTATTCAGGCTGCTACAAGTGTTGAACCACAAGACAAATTTACTACTACATGGGGTACACTTAAATCGGATAGGTTGCGGTAGATATACCTGAAGCAATTGTTATTTGAAAAATATATAATAAAGCGCGGTGGTGAATAATCATCGTGCTTTATATTTTAAATAGATAAAAATGACTTGCCATATTGACACAATGCCTGCCAGATTTGCTAATTCATATTGTTTTTTCCTCACTTCATTGTATTTTAACGATCCATTGAGTTAAATATTAAAATAATTTTGGCACAAATATTGCTCAATAAAAATATAAAGTAAGAACAAGGAGAAACAAAATGAGATTTGACAGATTCACAATCAAAGCACAAGAAGCACTTCAATCAGCACAAACATTAGCAAGCGAATTACAAAGTCCAGAACTAAACGTTGAGCACTTAATGCTCTCTTTAATCAATCAGACAGATGGGATTGTAACACCAATTTTACAGAAATTGGGTGTTGATATACAGGTGATAATTTCTGACCTTGAGGAAAAAATTCAGCAGTCACCTAAAGTCGAAGGAGTAAGTTCAGAACAACGAATATCATTAGCACTCAAATCAATTCTTGATACTGCATTGAAAGAGGCAACGACACTCAAAGATGAATATGTTAGTACAGAGCACCTATTGATTGCTTGTTCGGAATCAAAGCAGAGCGAAGTTGGAAAAATCCTTCGTGATGTCGGCGTGACAAAAGACAAAATACTTGCAGCCTTAGTTGATATTCGGGGGACACAACGGATAACTGATCAGAATCCTGAAGACAAATACCAAGCACTCACAAGGTTTGGTAGAGAACTCACACAGGAGGCACTATCAGGTAAACTTGATCCGGTAATCGGTAGGGATGACGAAATCCGTCGTATCATGCAAGTTTTATCACGTAGACGAAAAAATAATCCTGTACTCATAGGTGATCCGGGTGTCGGTAAGACTGCTATTGTAGAAGGTTTAGCACAACGGATCGCTGACGGTGATGTGCCAGAAAGCTTGCGTGAGAAACGACTTATCGCACTTGACGTAGGGGCACTTATCGCTGGTAGTAAATATCGTGGTGAATTTGAAGATAGACTTAAAGCAGTTCTTGCTGATGTGGAACAGGCAGAAGGTGAGGTAGTTCTATTTATTGATGAACTTCATACCATCGTTGGAGCGGGTGCTGCTGAAGGAGCAGTAGATGCATCCAATATGCTGAAACCAGCATTGGCAAGAGGAGAATTGCGGTGCATTGGGGCAACAACATTGGATGAATACCGCAAACATATTGAAAAAGATGCAGCACTTGAGCGAAGATTCCAACCAGTACAAGTTCACGAACCGACAGTTGAAGATACAATTGCCATTCTTCGCGGTTTAAAGGAAAAGTATGAGACCCATCATGGTGTTCAGATTCAAGATAATGCTATTGTATCCGCAGCAACGCTCTCAAATCGGTATATCTCTGATCGCTTTCTTCCCGATAAAGCAGTGGATTTAGTGGACGAAGCAGCATCACGATTACGCATTGAAATAGATAGTGTTCCAGAGGTTATAGATGAAGTTGAACGTCGTATTATTCAACTTCAAATTGAACAACAAGCGTTGGAAAAAGAAGACGATGAGGCATCAAAACAACGTTTGGACAAATTGAATCAAGATCTGGCTGAACTCAACGAGAAAGCGGTCGCACTAAAAGCAAGTTGGATAAACGAGAAAGAAAATCTAATGCAAATTCGCAAAATAATGGAACAAGTTGAAACGCTCCGATTTGAGTCTGAGCAAGCAAAACGTAGTGGTAATCTTGCTAAGGCATCTGAGCTTGAATATGGAAAAATACCTGAATTGGAATCTCAACTAAATTCTCTACGAGATGCTATTGATAAAGAATCCAACGGGACACACATGTTGAAAGAACGAGTCAGCGCGGAGGATATTGCTGAAATAGTTGCGAAATGGACAGGTATTCCTGTGTATCGTCTTATGGAAGGTGAAACACAGAAACTGCTCTACATGGAAGAACGACTGTGTGAACAAGTAATAGGACAGGATGAAGCAGTTTCTGCTGTTTCAAATGCTATCCGCAGATCTCGTGTAGGTCTTGGGGATCCAGAACGTCCACTGGGTTCATTTCTATTTATGGGTCCAACCGGTGTTGGGAAAACACATTTGGCTAAATCACTTGCTGAATTTCTGTTTGATGATGTCAACGCAATAGTTCGGATTGATATGAGCGAATATATGGAGAAACATACAGTTTCCAGACTAATCGGTGCTCCTCCGGGTTATGTTGGGTATGATGAAGGCGGACAACTCACTGAAGCTGTCAGACGTCATCCGTATTGTGTTATTCTTCTGGATGAAGTTGAAAAGGCACATCCAGAGGTCTTCAATGTGTTACTTCAGATGCTTGATGATGGCAGAATGACAGATGGACAAGGACGCACTGTCGACTTCAAGAATACGGTGGTCATCATGACATCTAACATTGGTAGTCAATGGATAAACGACTCAAACCTTGGATCAGAGGACATCCATCGCAAAGTAATGGATGCTCTACGTTCACATTTCCCACCCGAATTTCTAAACAGAGTGGATGATCTGATTATATTTGATCGTCTTGGAATTGAAGAATTGAAGCGGATTGTATCACTTGAACTTTCAAAACTGAGTGTGCGTTTTGCCGAAAAGGATATGACACTCACATTAACAGATGCGGCAACGGAAGAATTGGTTAACCGTGGTTTTGATCCAGTATATGGTGCAAGACCACTTCGTAGGACACTACAACGAGATATCCTCAACCCGTTAGCAATAGAAATACTTGAAGGAAACTTCCATGAGGGAGATAAGTTGGAAGTTGATTTTAAGGATGACAAGTTTGTCTTCAAAACTCATACGTAGTTGATTATATACTGTAGCAGATACACTTTGTATTCTATCCTGTCATAAAGGTAGTTAGTAAAGTGTGTCTGCTTTCTGTATTCTATTTCGTTAGTCTCTCTATAATTCTATCCACAACACTATCAGCACGTTCTTGTATCTGTTCCTGTGTAAGACTTTGTATAGGATGGGCAACGGTCAATGGCTCCATCTCACTATATCCAAGTACACGTGCTTGAACTTTTCCCGCAGAGAAAAACACTTCTGAACATATTGCTACACTTGGAACACCGCGTTCCTCTAAGACTGAGCCATCGTGCATACTGCACGAGATACAGGAACCTCAGTCTGCAAGTCCTTCAATCACGAAATCTACGCTTTGTGCAAGGTCCCTAAGAAGTTCGGTTGGTGCTGGACGTGCAAATGTAGGTTTTTTGACACGGACAACATCAGCAATCGCAAATCGATCACATATTAATTCCTCAACGCGATCAAGGAAGATATCACTACCTTTTTTTGTTATATCAAGTATACCCATGACTTTACCATTTAAATCAGTAAGTCGTGGTGCCAATTTTTTCTCAACTTGTTCTCCGTCATAGGTGGGATCAAGTAATGTAACGTTTGTCATAATATCTCTTTCCAATTATGATTTATCGGTATTCTCGATTTGTATCTGTTGAGACTTTGCCATAGCGTCTTCTGCTTCCTGAATCATCCCTTTTCTTTGGTAACAGATAGATAAACTGGTATATACCAGTGGATCATTTGGATTGATTTCAATCGCTTTTTGAACGGCTTCAATTGCATCGTCGTATTGGCTTAACCGTTCATACGCATGTCCGAGACCGAGATAGCCTTCGATATAGTCCGGATATGTCTCTATAAGTTTCTTGAATGCGTTAACTGCTGCATCAAGGTCATTATCTGCGAAATGTGTAAGTGCGACATCATAAAGTTCTTCTTGTGTTGACATATTCTTTTCCTAACTGAATATGGTGTATTCTCGACTGAATTTGGAAAGATTATAACATTATCATTAAGAAATGTCAATTGAACTTTTGGTTAGCAATTTGATCGAAGGCTGTCAATTGGTTGGCACATTTCAATCCAACGGAAATATTGGTCGTCGGACATTATAATATATAAAATGCTGCGGATTCACTGCTGTCAACCCTGGTGTATCAACTTCAATTATCTTCCCAGCAATTGGTTCATAGGCAGCACGGTATGCGATTGCAGCTTTGACAACTATAATACGCATTTCAACTGGATTGATTCCAAGACTCAGTAATTGCTGTAGACTAAAAGGTGTTTGACGTTTACTTGTTAATACAACTAAGGAATCTTCTACAGAAACAACTGCTGTGAGACCTTGATTGTGATACTTTTGTCCACCGTGACGTGCTTCTGTTTCTACGAAATGCCCATCGTGAATCATACGAATTTTTCCCGTAATTGCTACAGGATTTCCGTGAAGTTGATCGGTCTTACCACCTACTTGTAAAGATATTTCATTGCCGACACCTGACTTAATACATGATTGTACACATACAGGATCATATAAAACCGCAACAAAACCGCTGGCATTCTGTTTAATTAACTCTTCAAGAATAATTGTACTATCACCGGGTGAACCACCACCAATGTTATCTCCCATTTCAACAAGTATCACTGGATGTTTATCGCTATGTATGGCTTTATGCACAGCACAGGATGCATCAGGTAAATTGAGGGTTAATTGATCATGGGAATTCCACAACATATTTGATAATTGATCTGCATGTGTTTGGGCAAGTTCTTGATTGTTATCAGACACAATAACAAAAGACGGTCCTATCTCAGAAACATCTGCGTAAGGATACCCCGCTGCAACATTTGCAACAAGTACGTTCTCATCATTTTCTATTTGATTAGCCGTATTTATTATAGATAACATCGGTTCTGCACTCGTGTTCTGATATAGGATATTTAGAATCATCGATGGTTTAGCAAGTGCTTGGGTGGGATGTATTTCCTCACGGAGGATTCGTAGCATCAATTCTGTTGCTTGTTTTCCTCTTTGTCTTTGATCAATATGTGGATTTGTTTTGTAAATTATCAGTGCTGTTGATTGATCAACCATCTGTTCAGACACATTTGCATGATGATCCAGTGTAACTACAATAGGAAAAGATTGACCAAAGATTTCACGTAGTCTTTGTAACACTTCTCCATCAGCATCTGGAAAACTCTCAACAACCATTGCCCCGTGCAGAGCCAGTAACAACCCATCCAGATTTGGAATTGCCTTAAGTTCTTGTATTAACATATTAGTAAGTTTTTCAAAGGCATCATCTGTTACAGGACCAGCTGGTGTCGCAGTAGCCATCAACGTCGAATATGGTGTGTAACCCTGTTTTTCTAAACCTTGTATGAATCCGCCTACTTCGTGATGTGAATCCTTCCAAAATGATAATATATCCTCACCGATAGTGTAAGAAAACGCATCAAATTCAGTAGAAATGTTGTTGAATGTGTTTGATTCATGCATTATTCCACCCAACGCAATCTTATACATATATTCTCCTTTTGCAACATTGATTTTTTACTGAATGTATCAAAGTGTAAACCCAATTTAATATATGTCGTTGTTGAAACAGACTCCATTTTAAAAATTTCTTGACGGAGTGTCAAAATTAGTGTATCATTTAAGACAGTTTTAATCTCTGATTTTTTACCATCACTAATAACATAATAACATTCACAGGCACTGATAGGGTAGTAATAGAACGTATGACAGAAGAATGTACTTGGAAAAACCGCATTGAAGAAGCAATAGAAATTGCTGCCCAGGCTCACGATGGACAATTTCGGAAAGGCACATCAACACCATATATTACACACCCGTTTGCTGTTGGTCTATTATTGATGGATGCAGGATGCTCTGAATCATTGGTAATTGCGGGAATTCTACATGATACAGTTGAGGATACCGATTTGACATTAGAGTGTATTCGCAAGGACTTTGGGAATCATGTAGCGGAAATTGTTGACGGTTGTTCGGAAAACAAATCCTTACGATGGCGTGAGAGAAAGTCGGAATGTATTGAAGCATTAAAAACTGCCACTACTGAGGTATGTATTGTTACATGCGCTGATAAACTACACAACCTACGGACTGTAATTTCTGAGTTTGATAATATTGGTGATGTGGTTTGGGAAAGGTTTCATGGTGGATTAGAGGCACAGGAGTGGTATTATCGAAGTGTATTGGATAGTCTACGAACACAGAAAGAGTCTAAGAAAAAAGGTTCTGTAAATGGAATTGTACAGAAACAATTCAATACTATTTTTGAGCAACTACATCTTGCTGTAAATTATCTATTTGACGGTTAATTAAATAAAGATTAAATATACCTTTCGCTGTAAAGTTTTATATTACTTTATAAACGATACTTTTAATTTCCCTGCGATTTTGACTCATACCATACTAAACACTAAAAATGATAAAACAACATTATCAAACTTGATAATCAAATAAAATTACATCACAATTATAATGACAAACAAAAAGATCCGTCTTACAGAAACCGTTAAATGTGCGGGATGAGCATCAAAATTGGCTCCGGGTGAGCTTTCACACATTTTAGACAACCTACCTAAATGTACTGACCCAAACCTTCTCGTCGGGACTGAAACCTCCGATGACGCAGGAATATACCGTATTTCAGATGACCTTGCCCTTGTCAATACGGTGGATTACTTTACACCTATTGTTGATGACCCATACACTTTTGGTGCGATTGCAGCTACAAATTCACTCAGTGATGTATATAGCATGGGAGGAGTTCCAAAAACTGCATTAAATATCACCTGCTGGCCCAAAGAGGATCTTGAACTCTCAATTCTGGGGGACATTGTGAGAGGAGGGGCAGAAAAAGCAGCTGAATCCGGTGCAGCACTTGTAGGTGGACACACAGTGGAATCTCCAGAACTTATGTATGGATTGGCTGTAACTGGAGTTGTTCATCCTGACAAATATGTCAAAAATCACGGTGCACGGTTGGGAGATGTCCTAATTTTAACGAAAAAGCTTGGTATAGGTATTCTCACAACTGGATTGAAATTCAACAAAATCAGTGATGAAATTCTACCATCATTAGTTGAATCGATGACACGATTGAATGCTACTGCATCTGAAGTGATGTTAAAATACGGTGTATCAGCATGTACAGATGTCACTGGTTATGGGTTGTTAGGTCATGCATCGGAAATGGCAGAAGGAAATAATGTCTGTTTACAATTTAATAGCAATCATGTTCCGTTTTTTGAAGATGCACCAGCACTTGTTGCAAAGAAGACTTATACTCAAGCCTATCTGTCTAATACTGAGTTCCTTGCAGATAAGGTATCCTTCCGGTCGTCTGTATCCGAAGAAATGCGTCATATTATGATGGAGGCTGAAACGTCTGGGGGATTATTATTTGCCCTACCAGCAGAAAATGCGGATGCAGCAATAAAGGAACTACATGCTGCTGATTGTCCAGAAGCCGCTATAATTGGTGAAGTGGTTGCAGGAGATGAAGCACACATTGAAGTGCATTAGTCAAATTATCAACGGTGGCTTATATGACAAAATCCGAATTGGCAAAGCAGATACGTGCGGTTTCATATCTTACAGGTGAATTCAAACTCCGTTCAGGCAATATCAGCAACTTTTATTGGGATAAATATCGTTTTGAAAGTAATCCTAACTTACTCGCTGCCATTGCAAGTGAGATGGTAAAATTACTACCAACTGATTTTGATGGGTTAGCAGGATTGGAATTAGGAGGTATCCCACTGGCAACTGCGATCTCTTTACAGACCGGAATTCCCTGCTATTATGTCCGTAAAGAAGCAAAAAGTTATGGCACTAATAATCTAATTGAAGGAGGTGTTAAGGAGAATAGTAAACTTGTTGTAATTGAAGATGTAATAACGACTGCGGGACAAGTATGCACATCCATAGAACAAATTCGTGGCGTTGGGTATATAGTTGAACATGTTGTAGCAGTCATTGACCGTCAAGCAGGGGGAGAGAAAAAAGTAAATGCACTCGGATGTTCATTAACATCCGTTTTTTCGCTTGACGAGTTAGCAACTGAATAGACATCATAATTTACTTTAATTTAACAATACAGATTCTAACAAGTTTTTCAAAAAATCATCAACTTGTGCAGTGGATTAAGAAAAGATAAAATAAAAGGCAATTCCACAATAATTAATTTGCACAAGTGAACCGTAATATTTACGAGAAATGTGAAATAAAAAAATGAAAATACTATTTATTGGAGATATTGTTGGAAATCCGGGGAGAAGGGCAGTAACCGAATATATAAAAGAAATACAAAACATTTCTACTAATACATACGACTTCATCATTGCAAATGGTGAAAATGCTGCTGGAGGGAAGGGTTTAACATTTGATATTGTAGATCAATTGTTAGCATCAGGTGTTTCTGTTATCACAAGCGGAAATCATGTTTGGGCACAGAAAGAAATATTTGACTTCGTTGATACAACTCCGCAGTTGATTCGTCCTGCTAATTACCCAGTGGATGTTCCTGGACGAGGGTTTACTGTTGTTTCTTCTGCAGATGGTAATAAGAAACTTGCTGTAATCAACCTTGCGGGTCAGATTTTCATGAATAGATACACCAATCCGTTTCATGCCTTGAATTCAATCTTGACTGATTTGAAAGATGAGACACCGTACATAATTTTGGATTTTCATGCTGAAGCAACATCAGAGAAAATTGCCATGGGATGGTACGCAGATGGAAGGGTAGGGGCAGTGGTAGGAACACATACACACGTCCAGACTGCAGATGAACGTATTCTTCCACAAGGCACGGCATATATCACAGATGTTGGTATGACAGGTCCACATGATTCAGTTATTGGTAGTAAAATTGAACAAGTCATTGATAGTTTTTTGACATTGATGCCTTCCCGTTTTGGTGTTGCCAAAGACAATGTTAGGTTAAATGCTGTCCAGATTGAATTGAATGAAGAAACCGGTTTAGCTGAGAATATTGAGAGAATTCAATATCAGATTTGATAATCTATTTCAATTCTCTACTGCTGATATTGTTTAATTCTGTGCTTAATTGAATGGAATAATCCTAAATGCCTTTAGATATACCGATTCCTCGTACTATTTTCAGTGTAACGCAAATCACTAATACTCTATCGCGCGTTATTCAGCAACAACCTATGCTTCAAAATGTGTGGGTTAAGGGTCAAGTTTCAAATCTAAGTCGTCCCACATCTGGACATATTTATTTTACACTAAAAGATGAAAAAAGTAATATCAGAGGTGTAATCTGGCGTAGTAGTGCCTCACGATTACAATTCTTGCCGAGCGATGGTGAAGAAATATTGGTGCAGGGACAGATCGGTATTTACTCTGCAGGTAGCAATTATCAAATAACAGTGAATAAGGTTGAACCACTTGGTATTGGGGCACTGCAGAGAGCGTTTGAAGATCTAAAACAGAGACTATCTGAAGAGGGTTTATTCGATGATCGCTATAAAAAACCCCTACCTGTATTTCCAAAAAAAATTGGTGTAATAACATCTGAGACAGGCGCAGCTATACAGGACATTCGGCAACAACTCCAAAAACGATATCCATTAGTAGAACTTCTGTTATATCCGACTCTTGTTCAAGGTGAGTTTGCTGCGGCACAAATTGCAGCTGCCATTCGTGCATTGAATAATAGAACAGACATAGATGTGATGATTGTCGGTCGGGGTGGTGGTTCAATTGAAGACCTGTGGGCATTTAATGAAGAAATAGTTGCAAGAGCAATTTTTGAATCAAAAATACCAATTGTATCGGCAGTTGGTCATGAAACAGATTTTACTATATCTGATATGGTTGCGGATCACCGATCTCCTACTCCGTCTGCTGCTGTTGAACATATAGTCCAAGATCAACAGGAACTTTTATACAACCTTGATTCCATAATTTCCCGTCTTAACCAACTAATTTTACAGAGACTTGCAGCACAACATACGCAGCTTAATACGTTAGATGAAGGACTTTCACCATCCCGAAGAATTGATACAATTCTTCAGTTTTCCCAATCGGTAGATGGACTTGAGGCTGCAAATCATAGAGCAATTAACGAAAAATTAGATGATGAGAACATTCGTTTGCAATCATTAGTTGATAGATTAAATTCTCTTAGTCCATTAGCCACCTTAAACCGTGGATATAGTATCTGTAGGACATCTACAGGACAGATTGTCACCTCAATTCAACAGACTAATGTAGGTGAACGTCTTGATGTAAAACTTGCAGAAGGGGAACTTGTTTGTACTGTTGAAGAACGATCAGTTTAAAAAAATCCTAATATTTACACTAATCATTAGATTAGGTTATTGAGATTTGTTGGTTTGCAAAACTAATGTGTTATTGGTAAGGAGAAACTGTTGACATTTGAAGAGAAACTTGAAAAATTAAAAGAAATTGTGGCAGAGTTGGAATCACCAGATATGTTGGAATTAGACGTATCTCTGACATTATTTGAGGAAGGTGTGGGTTTAGTGCGATCATGCAAGAAACTCCTTGAAGAGGCAGAACTCCGAGTGCGAAACCTAACAAAAGAAGAGAACGGTGACACCGAAGGTGAATCTGCAATTGAAGACGAAAACGGAGAATAGGATGGTATTGGAAAAAATTAACGACCCATTGGATTTGAAGAACCTTAGTATAAGTGAACTTGAAACACTTGCTGAGGAAATGCGCGAGCATTTATTAAAGGTTCTATCCAAACATCCTGGACATTTCGCACCAAACTTTGGTACGGTGGAACTCGCTATAGCAGTTCACACTGTTTTTGACACACCACGGGATAAAGTAATATGGGATATTGGGCATCAAGCATATCCACATAAACTACTAACTGGTCGTTTAGACACATTTGATACGTTGCGACAGACTGATGGTATCAGTGGGTTTCTTAGTCGTGAAGAAAGTAAGTATGATGTTTTTGGAGCAGGACATTCAAGTACATCAATTTCAGCGGCATTAGGTATAGCCACTGCACGGGATGTTAATAATGATGATTTCAATGTTGTTGCTATAATTGGTGATGGTGGATTGACAGGTGGAATGGCACTTGAAGGATTGAATGCTGCGGGAGACTTTAGAAAGGATATGCTTGTCATACTTAATGACAATCAGATGTCAATTTCACCAACTATCGGTGCTATCTCAAAACATTTTCATAGATTGATTAGTTCGCGCGGCTATAATAGACTCCGCACAGGTGCAAAGGAATTGATGAATTTCATTTCATCTGATGCAAAGGCACTTGCACAAAAGATTGAAGCTTCGTTAAAGCCTGGTACTCTATTTGAAGAACTTGGCTTCCGTTATTTCGGTCCTCTTGATGGAAATGATTTAGAATCACTTATACCAGTTCTCACAGGAATACGAGAGTTGTCTGGTCCGATTTTAGTCCACGTGGTAACAAAGAAAGGATTAGGATATCCACCAGCAGAAAAAGACCCAGTTGGGTTTTACAGTGTTAGTGGACAGTTTGACCTGAAAACTGGTAAATCACTCAAACCTACTTCTGCTATTCCAAAATATACAGATGTTTTCAGTCGAACATTAATTGAAGCAGCGAAAAAGGACAAGCGGATTATTGGTGTTACAGCAGCGATGCCCGGTGGAACAGGTTTAGACAAATTTTCGGATGCGTTTCCTGATAGATGCTTTGATGTTGGATTAGCGGAACAGTGTGCTGTGACTTTTGCCGCTGGTTTAGCTACTGAGGGTTTAAAACCTGTGGTTGCGATTTATTCAACCTTCCTACAACGGGGTTATGATCAAGTTCTACATGATGTATGTATACAAAATCTACCAGTTGTCTTTGCTATTGACCGCGCAGGACTTGTCGGGGCAGACGGTCCAACTCATCATGGAGTATTTGATATTGCATATCTTCGTTCTATTCCAAACATCGTTATGATGTCACCTAAAGATGAAAATGAGTTACAACACATGTTAAAAACAGCATTGACCTATGAGGACGGACCAATAGCACTTCGTTACCCACGCGGTACTGGAATAGGTGTTAAATTAGCTTCTGATCCTAAATCACTTTCTATTGGCAAGGCAGAAATTTGCTGTGAAGGTGAAGATCTTTTAATTGTGGCAATAGGAAATAGGGTATACCCAGCAATTGAGGCAGCAGAAACTTTGCGTGAAACAGGTATCAATGCCTCGGTGATTAATGCTCGTTTTGTAAAGCCTTTAGATACAGAAATGGTAGTAGAAATGGCAAAGGATATTGGGAAAGTTATAACTGTAGAAGATAGTGTTTTAATGGGAGGATTTGGGAGTGCCGTGTTAGAAGCACTTGCTGATGAAGGTGTTTCAGATGTACGTGTAACTACACTTGGTGTTCCTGACCGGTTTATTGAACATGGAGATGTCAAAACATTATATGACCGTTATGGATATGACACACAAGCGATTATCCGCGCTGGAGTTGCCTTAACTGTAGGAACGTAGGTTCAGGTATGTATAATTTCTTCTAATAAATAACAAAAATGGAAAGGTTAGATATAGTTCTTGTTAAACGAGGCTTAGTTGAGAGTCGTCAGCAAGCAAAACGTTTAATTTTAGCGGGTGCTGTAAGAGTCAACAATAATTCACAGGTAAAGCCGGGACAACGCATATCTCTAAACGCTGAAATTGATATAGAAGAACCACCAAAATATGTAAGTCGTGGTGGATTGAAACTGGAAAAGGCAATAAAGACCTTTGATATTACTATTCAGGAAAAAGTCGCTATTGACGTTGGTGCATCGACAGGTGGTTTTACTGATTGTTTACTACAACATGGTGCTGTCTTTGTTTATGCTGTAGATGTTGGTTATGGACAGATTGCATGGAGACTACGTAAAGATCCACGTGTGACCGTCCTTGACAAAACTAATATACGATATATTGACAAACAGTTATTCTCTCATCCTCTTGACATTGCAGTCATTGATGTTTCTTTCATCTCCTTATGCAAAGTATTGCCAGTGGTTTTAGAAAAGTTAGATGTAAACGATGTAATCGCTTTAGTAAAACCTCAGTTTGAGGCAGGTCGTGACTATGTAAAAAAAGGTGGTATTATTGATGATCCAAATATTCATAAGGATATATTGATTAATTTGATTGACTTTGCTCAGGAAAACTATTCAACATATCCTATGGGACTAACATTTTCACCAGTTTATCGAGACATTGGAAATATAGAATATTTACTCTGGCTACAAAAGACTGATCATACGCAATCTGAAAAAAGTTTTATCCGACCTATAATAGACACTGATTTCATCATCGATTTAGTTAAAATTGCACATCACGAATTTTATACATAGGCACAGACATAACGGATTAGATACGATGACAAGACGCAAAATCCTGTTAATTTATATACCGCTCTTCATTCTACTTTGTGGAATTGGTGGATATTTTTTTATTAGTTCGGATTACTTTCTTGATAAATACATTAAGAATCGTTTAATTTCAGCATTGCAAGACCAGATAAATGAAGACTATAAAGTTATAATAGACAATTTGCATGGAAATGTCCTCACTGGTGTTGTAGTTGATGACTTTTCTATAATAGATGAAAAAAACGTTGAACCACCTATCCTCTCCACAAAAAAAATAATCCTTAAATACAACATTTTTGGTTTGCTTAGACGCAAATTCCTTGTGACTGAGTTTGAGATAGATTCCCCGAAAGTGGATGTTGTTCGTCAGTCAGATGGACAGGTTAATCTAACACATTTATTGCAGAAATCAACGCAGGATTCTGAAACAGAGTCTGATAGTAATTTTACCTTTGCTATATCAAGTTTTAAAATCGATGGTGGTGAGATTAACTTTGTTGATAAACAGGAAAACATAACAGTAAGTCTTCCTAAAATAGAGGTAGAGTTAGATGGTGAATTAGATGAATGGAATCATTCGGGAAGTTTCTCTATAGGTAAGGGTAATTTCACAATAAATGGAACTGAGATGTTGATTGATCGTATTGATGATGTGAAGTTTGCACTTACAACTAATAATGGAGAACTGCAGCCACTTCAATTGCGAATCGGAAACTCATTTTTAGTTGTTAATCAATTTAGAAGAAACTGGAGTAATGATGTATGGGATACGCAATTAGATATAACTTTTGATGCTTCAGATGTGCAGAATTTTCTTGATGGTAAAACTCAACTTACAGGATTAGGTAAGATTGTATTGGATATAAACGGAACAGATTCTATTTTACAGGGGAAACTAACGGTTACTTCAGAAGCATTGACAATCCAGCACAATATAGGCACATCAACAGACAATTCAGAATCTAAATCAAGGAGAATAGAAATAACTGATTTAGCAATCAATACCATATTGGATATAGATGACGAACCAAATGTGACATTAGAAAAACTGAGTTTACAAATCGCTGGTGGCACACTGTTTGGTAACGGGAAAGTCACATTAGATAGTTCAATTAAAGGAAATCTGTTGGATAGGTTACAGGAGTATGTCAAACGGAACATCTCATACGATGGTAATATACAAATTTCAGATATAAAACTAAGGTCACTCTTAGCAATGTTCTTAGAATTACCGAAGGAGGTGCCGCAGGTAGAGTCTGGTTCATTAAACGGTTTAGCACAAATAGATGGTAACACAGAAGGGTTATTTCACCTTGAAAGTAATGTTGATTTATCCGAAACTCGTCTACTTGTAAGTGGAAAAACGGAACCTATATTATTAAATGCGTCTTCTCTGAAATGCGAAATTACATCAGAAAAGAACAATGCTTCAAAAATCTCCGCAAATGGTGTGTTTGATAATGCAGTTTTTATATTGGATGGTTCTTTAGAGGAGATGGATTTAAAAATAGACAATATTGATTTTGGAAAGATATGCAAAATAGGAAATACTATTCCCTTTGTAGGAATAGGAAGCGTTTCTACAAAGATCAATAACGATGGTACTGCTACTGGATATGTTGAGATACCTGAAACTTCCTATGGTAATTTTATGCCACCAATTTCACTGGGTAAATTAACTGGGAATTTTCGATATTTTGAGGAAACGGTGTATATTGAAAATGCGAAACTTGTGAAAGAAGGTGAAACCGGAGAAACAAAAGTATCAATTACTGGTGATGTCAAATTAGAAGATAAACTATCTGCAAATTTTAACGTAATTGCAGAGCAATTGTTTCTTGACTCTGATTATAATAAACTCTTTTTTCAGCAAGAACTTCCTATTAAAGGTAAGATTAAAGGTGAACTACATTTATACGGTTCCCTTATTGATAATCTTGACGGTAAGGGTCTTTTCACTATAGAATCCGGAAATGCATGGAATATCAATATTGATCCAGTAACTATGTCTTTGGATATAGACGACTATGCTCTAACTATTCCAAATTTTGAGATTATTACCCGTAATCAACGTGTCTATTTCAATGCTCATGTTACAAATGAGGGTGAGTTTAATTTTAATCTCAAGAATCAAAACGGTAATCCTATTCAATTAGCTGAAATTGCTCTTGCTGCGGAAATCGCTGATTTTCCACTTGATGGGAAATTGGATATTAACGTTGATTCATATCAGAAATTGAATGAAGATTTAGTATTTGAAATAGGTTTTGACTTTTCTGATTTGACGTTTGATGGCAACCCACTTGGTGATGCAACACTGTTTGCTACTCTTATAGTGGGAAATAAGGAATTGGACGAACCGGACTATTTTAACTTTACAGGGGAGGCATTTGAAGGAACAGGTAGTATTGAAGGAAGAATCATCAATATCATAGATAATCCATATCAATTCACATTAAAGAGTGAGGGTATGGCTGCTGCACCAATTCTTCGTATTTTTGATGAACGATTTGAAGCAATTACTGGCACTGCAGACGGCATCGTTAAAGTTGAAGGAACACTAACAGATTTAAACACAATACCCGAAGATCCTATAGATAAACGTATTCATCCTTATGATGTTGATATTGCAATCAACAATACGCAACTACAGTATAATTCAGTCAATTTTACAAACCCAAAACCAATTCTGATGTTATTAAAGGATGACATACTGACGATTGTTGATAGTTCACTGACCGTTGTTGGAGAAAAATCATCATTCGTAAACCTCACTGGAAGTTTTGATTTAAAGAATGAGAAAATAGATATCTCGGCAAATTCAGATGATAACATTGTTCTTGAACATTTTGGTAAAGCGTTTGATATTCCAGTATCAGGTAGTGGTTTCTACCAATTAATATGTAACGGCACAATAAATAACCCTCTCGTCGAACTTAAATGGGGAATACCGTCGTTAGTTGTGGATACAGAATTTGGGAATATTACCTCAAGTAATATTGGTGGTGAAATAACATATCAAGATCATATTCTTACTATAAAGCCTATGCTACTGGAGGTAATGGAAAACTCCATACAAGTGGGTGGTACTATTTCAGTCAATCAGAATGAATTCAATCACTCACTTCTTAACATTGATATCAGTTGTGATAATCTTGATTTAGTAGGTTATTCAGATTTCATAAAAAACAGCCTATCAGATAAAGTATTGAACCAACTAATATTGGAAGATACCCCATTTCTGCAAGGAGTTTTGGATGTTTCAGCAAACCTAAACGGTAGAATAAATGAAACAAAGATTAACCTTGATTTACATACAATTGAAAACCAACCTGTCACGTTAGGTGTATTCAAGAAACCGATTTCATTGAATAGACTCCATGCAGTTACAACTGTCAGCGAAAAAGCAATTCATATTCGAGATTTAGATACATTTGGACAAATTGGTCAAGGAAATTTTCAGATAAACGGTGAGACAACGATACCTACCAATAATAGAGATGAAACTATATATGATATAAATGTATCTGTTCAGAAATTAGAGGTAGGTGATTTTGTAAGGTTAGTCCATCCTGACGAATCAATTGTATCAGGTATTTTGGGTGGTTCTGTTACTATAGCAGGTAGAGGATTTAATTCAGAGCTTATTTCAGCAACATGTAAAATAGATGAACTAAACCTATTCTCTAAAGATTTCCATATATCTAATAACTCTCTTATTGACTTCAAATTAGAGAATAATAGTATTACTTCCCATCTCCCGATTCAAATTTCTTCTCCAATAATTGAGACTACAGTTGACACACGTATTGATGGAACACTTACTTCACCCAACATAATGGTTCAACAACAAGGTATACTCAAAAGACAATGGAGTGAAACTGAATTACCTTTACAATTAAATGGAAACATAGAATATACTGACAAACAGATTACACTGGAAGTCAAACTTACTGATAGTGATACTGATAATGATGTAAGTTTAAATGGTATAATTCCATTTGATTTGACTATATCAGATAAAAATCTTACAGATAGATTTAGGGATACACCTATTAATATCACACTCATTGGCAATGAACTACCACTAACTTTTTTCCATGTATTAGATAATGTCATTTCCGATGTTGATGGTGTATCAGATATAAATTTGGACCTTCAAGGTGTATACCCAAATCTTCATTTACGTGGTGATATCTATGTACAGGCATCACACCTCCTATTAAAAGGATTTCCTCATAGCATAGAGAATATGAATATACAACTCCATGCAGGTAAACATTATGATGGAAATGACGTTATTGAGTTGAAAAAGTTCCGGTTCGACTTAGAGAGTGGCGAGGTAAGTCTACAGCATGACAAACATAGCATATTGTTATTGGAAGGAATAACACCAAAGAGATTAGAGTTAAATGGATTGACATTAAACGAGTACCCCATCGGTTCTTTTCTTGAACATTCGATTTCGACTGAAATGTTGCAAGATTTTGAGGGAAAAGTTACAGCAACATTGGAGAAGTTGAGTATTCCATTTGACATGTTTTTTGAAAATGGAGACAGAATGCCTGTTCCAATAGTTCGTGATATGATAACCTTTGATGCTCTTTCACAACATGCCTATGTAGATTTAAGGGTAGATGATTTCTCTTTAGATGTTTCGGTTTTAGGACAACCTTTCAGTTTTATTAACCCATCTCCTATTCCGTTAATACTTGATAAGGGTGAATTTACACTAAGTGAACTTAAACTTCAGAATATATTAACCGAATCTTCAAGTGAAACGCAGGTGCCATTAGTTTTCAGTAGTTTCGGTAAATGGAATATGCAGGGTGGGATGCTTATCAACCTAAAACTATCCAATTTCGACCTTTCTGTTCTTGATCCACTCTTTATTGATGCTAATCTTGATAAATATAGTCTCAAAGGATCAATCTCAACTGGTATTAACATCACAGGCACTTATGCAGAACCTGATATTAGCGTTAGGTTTGATGGACAGAATATAACTCTAAATCAGGCAATTATTGACTTATTCAGTGGAACAATTAAATACAGTAGTAAAAACAAACAATGGTTAATTGATGAAAGTTCTCCAGCTCTATTAAGATCTGGAAGAAATCAATTCTCTTGTTCTGGTTATATACCGTTTGTTATATCCTTCACTAATCTTCAAGCCAATCCAATGAATACACCGATGGAGGTTAACTTTACTCTAAAAATGGATGAGTTTGGATTATTGTCAGATATTGAACCGATTATTTCATCTGCTAAAGGAACTGGGGTAATTACGGCAACTGTATACGGTACACCGGATTCACCCAAACTCACAGGAGATGGTGATTTCAATTCTGTATCATTTAAGATTGACGGTTCCCCTATTTCTATTGAAAACACCGATGCTCAATTTGTATTCTCTGAGTCTAATCTACAAATTGAGTCCATACTTGGTGAATTAAATGATGGAATATTTTTTATTTCAGGTAATCTCGACTCGGATTGGTTTAGTGTGAGTTATATGGATGTTAGTTTGAGTATGGATAATTTCAGTTTAGTTGAACCTGGACAATATAAAGCAACACTCAGTACTGGAGCAGATAATCTGCGATTGTATGGAAATATTGAAGAATCTGTTAAGTCGAATTTAAGATTAAGTGGTGATGTAATAGTCCACTCGGGAGATTATGAACAGAACTGGGAAAATGTGCAAGATTGGTTCAGTGGTGCGACTGTAAGTCAGGTAGAACTTGCCTTTGGTAATACTATATTTAATAACCTTCTGTTAGATGTTGGTATTGAAATACCGAACGAAATTAATTTCCTTTCATCTCTTGGCGGATCTACCGTTATAAAAATCAATGGTAGTGGTCGACTGATAGGACTAATTCAAGAACCAATTTATGTAGGTGATATAAACATACTTGAAGGAAGGATCAGTACCGTTACACAAGTTTTTGATATTGTTGAAGGATCAAATATCCGCAATCAAAATACAAGTGTGTTTAATCCTGATATTAATATAATTTTGGAACTTCCAAACCCAATTCGTGGAGTAATACTTGAAGATGGGAGCACAACAGATGTAATGGTAAGGTTAACAATTACAGGAACATTAGATAATAATAAACCCACATATATACCAGAGTTACTCAATTCTTCTACATCAGTAACATTAACAGAAGCAGATGTGCTTGCTCTCCTTTTACCGGGCAATTCAATCTCAAGGTCAATCGGTGGAATAACAATTACAGTCTCATCTGGTTTTGATCCTGAGGAGCGACACATTATCGCTGAATATCCGTTGCCAAATAATATGTCAATTAAAGTCGAAGGTGATGAAAAAGGTGACTTTGGTGTAGACATTAAACTACTGGAGCGGCGTTTTTGATAATGTGTAATAATGGTAAAAATTCCACTCAGAAATCTAATTTAATTTTATATGTTCCGCAACGAATCTATATTCTTATTCTTACTATCCTTCTCATTTACCATTTCTCCATTCCCTCCGCATGTAATGCAGATGACACGGCAATATCACAACAATTACATAATGAAACTTTACAACAGAATAAAGTGGTAAAGATTGAGTTTGTAATTGATGAACATCCTGTGACTGATATAGAACTACAAAACAATCTAATTGATCTGACCAATTTGTCTATCGGGGCAAACTTTTCTCGATATGCTGTCCAACGAAGTGTAACTTCTATCTATGCGCTAAAGGAGTATTCCAAAGTTGATGTATACACTATCCATACACAGAATGGGATCATACTAAAATATGAATTAGGCAGGATGATGTTACTAAAGGAAGTTAAGATAGTTGGCATCGATTCTGATGAACTCAGGAATGCAATTACTTCAGAAATCAAACTAAAACCTGAAAAAAATTATGCACCAATAATTGCTAATGATGATGTCAATACTATCAAGGAATTGTGTGCTGATAGAGGTTATTTTGATGTCAGTGTAGATATCATTACAACCGTTGATAGTGGAACGCTAACATATCAGGCTACATTAGGGGATCCTACTTATGTTTCGGATTTCATAATAAATGGAAATGCATCTATATTTACAGAACACATAAAAGAGGTATGTAATACTCATCTCAAACGGATATATCGTAAATCTAATGTTAATGAGGATATAAAAGCAATTCGAGAACTATATAGAGATAGATATTATCCAAATAGTGTTGTTAATTCTACTTTCAACCATGATGTTGGTTTATTGACATACCAAATTAATGAAGGTAAACAATTACTACTTGATTTTGTGGATGAAAATGGGAAACCTATATTACAGGAGCCCTTTTTTCATAAGTTATTGTCAGTATTAGATATTGACACCGAAGAACCAGAAAGAGAACAATTAAGAAAAAAAATAGAGACGTTAATCAACGATAGATCTCGATGGGAAGAAGAGGTTAAAGACTATTTTGAAGCAAAGGGTTACCACGGAACTGAAGTAGCATCCAGAACATTAACAAATTCACCACTTCATATTGAATTTATTGTTGAACATGGTACTCGTTATTTTGTGTCTTCAGTAGAATTCACTGGTAATGAGGCGTTCTTAGATAGGGAGTTACTTCGCGAAATGGAATCTAAACCTGTCAATTTTTTCTCAAGACACTTTCGTAAACGTTATTTTTCTGACTTTGCCCTTGATAGGGATAAGAACAGAATAGAGATATTATATGAAAAATCAGGATATCGCAATGTGAAAATAATATCTAAATTAAATAAACATAACGATAATAAACAGCGAGATGGTGAAGTCTCAATAAATTTCACTATTTACGAACCTTCAAAAGAGGTGATTAACAGATGTTTGTTTAAAGGGAACAAATTACTTAATGCTGCAACACTTTATAATGCATTACCAAGTAAACCTCCAGAACCTAATGCACCTCTTGTTCAGAAAAAATACGAAAATGCCATTCTTAAAGCCTACCAAGATAGAGGTTATTATTATGCCAGGGTTGAAAAAACAGAATATAAGCACAAAACGGATGTACCAGTGTTTCAAATTAAAGGAGATTTTACTCAACATCTGAATGCTGGTAGAATACCTCCAAAATTGATAGATGCATTTCATGAAAACGATCTAACACTTTCCGGTGCATTCATTGCAACAAGTATTGGGGTGGAATGGAGTATACAAGATATAGATGGTAACGCGCGTTATACACTGGAGCAAGAAAAGGATCATCTTTCGGTTTATCAGCACGGTATTTTGCAGTTTGATATTATTGAGGGGGATAGGATAATATTTGGTGAGTTTAATTTTGTTGGTGACCCGGGTGTTGTGCCTTCTGTTTTATATCGCGAAGTTTCTGGCTTACAAGGGACTCTTCTTACCAAGGATAAGTTAGATCGTGTAATTCAAAACTTATACAATACTCGTATCTTTGAACCAGGAATCCAAAGGAAACTTATACTACCCAAAAGTAATTTTAATCAAATTAATAACATAGACAATGACATTAATCCTATTAGTTCTTTACCAATTCAGAAAGTTAACGATGTTGAAATCAGACTTCAACATCGCCTACCAAGAACCTATGGTGCGAGTGTAGGTTATGGCACTTCTGACGGTCCTCGTGGGACAATTGCATTTAGTCATTTCAACTTATTTAGCCGTAATATCCGATTTCACTTGCGTGGTAGATGGGGGACACGTGGGTATTTATATGATACAACACTTACTGAACCCTGGTTGATAGGTAGAACAAGTGGGAGTTTACAGTTTCTGGGTCGGAAATTGGAAGAGGATGATGGCGTTCGTGCATTGCAAGGTAGTTTTACATTGAGTAGAAAGTTGCCGCGTTCACATCGTTTGAATCTACAGTACAGTTATCGTTATTTAAAAGATACATTTATTATAGCATCATCAGAAACACCGTTAATTTCAAAACCCTCTACTACAGTCAGTAGTCTGCGTTTTTTATGGAGACAAGATAGTAGAATTCCTTCTTTGAACCCAAGATCAGGTATGTTAAACGAAGTAACAGTTGAGTATGCTGGTGGTGTTTTGGGTGGAGAAAGCGGTTTCATTAAATTCGTTTCAGATTCAGAATATCACAGACAATTAAATGTATTTGGTTATGTATTATCCTCAGCACTACAATTGGGTTACACACCAGGATTACAAACAAATGATAATGATGAGGAAGAATTAATTTCATTTGAAAGATTTTGGGCAGGAGGAAGCACAACAGTCAGAGGATATGAGGAGAGAGGACTTGGTCCTGAAGATAGTACAGGGAAACATCGGGGTAACGTCCAATTAATATTTAAGACTCAATTACGTTTTCCAATTTTTGATCCATTTCAAGGAGTTATGTTCTATGACACAGGTAATGTATGGAATTCAATAGAAGATATTGAATATAACTGGATGCCATCTTCAATTGGTGTTGGATTAAGACTAAACTTGGGTCCATTAAGACTTGGCGTTGATTACGCAGTTCCTCTAATAACAGTACGCGATGTGCCTACTGTTCCATATTATTTTCGTATTGGCAGTACATTTTAATTTGTTGAGATCTATTCTGAAGGATCATAAGGTCTACCTAATGCGAGAGGTGCTTCAGCACGTCCGACGAAACCTGCCAAAACTGCTAAACATAAGACAAACGGTAACATCAAAAACCATTGATATTGAATCCCTAATCCCGAAGCTTGAAACCGGTTGTCCAGTGCAAAACCGAGACCGAACAGTAACGCTGCCCCAAATACTTTTGTCGGATGCCACTTCCCAAAGATAACTATTGCAAGTGCAATAAAACCACGACCCGCAGTCATTTCAGGAATGAAGTATGGAACATCCGCAAGCGAGAGATACCCTCCTCCGATTCCTGCCATAGTACCAGCAAACAAAATACACAGTGTCCGTAAGAGTGAAACATTAGACCCAACTGTTGCTATTGCTTTAGGATGCTCTCCACAGGCACGTATTCTTAAACCTTGTTGTGTATGGTATAGGAAGAAATATACACAAGGCACAAGTATCACTGCCAGAAAGACAACTATATTATGTGAAAAAAGAGCCTGTCCAAGTAATGGAATCTGAGAAAGAATAGGCACGTCGAATTCTTTGAAATTGACGACACTTTGTGGACTACCAGTTTCACCAAACAGTTGTCTGTATATTACCTCTGTTAAACCCAAGGCAAATAGTGTGATCGCAGTGCCGATAACAACTTGGTCACCACGTAAATTGATTGCAAAATATGCAAAAATTGCTGCAGTTGCGAGACCACTGATTCCTGCAACTAACAGTCCAATCCAAGGTGCAACAAACGGTAAACCCGATGCATAAAAGGATCCCATCATACCAAATAAAGCACCAATTAGCATCATGCCTTCTATGCCGATATTTATTATACCCGCCCGTTGTGAGACTACTTCCCCTAACGCAGCGATTAGTAGTGGCGTTGCACCACGTATCGTTGCTGAGATAATGTCTTCAAAAAACTCAATATAATTCACTTTTCAAATATACCAATATGAATTAAAGCCGTAACTAATTTGTTTGGTTGTGTTTTTGGAATAATGATAAGGAACCAAAACCTATTACAAAAAGTAGTATGATTGCTTGCATCATCCAAGTCACTTGTTTAGATATTCCTACCTCTGCCTCCATTGCAAATGCACCTTTTGAAAGTGCGCCAAATAGTAGAGCAGTTGCAATCGTTAGCAATGGATGCAGCTTTGCAAGTAGTGCAACGGCAATTGCGGTGTACCCATATCCTGGCGAAAAACTTTCGGTAAGTCGAGGGGTGAGTGCCATCAATTCAATTGCTCCTCCGAGTGCAGCAAGTGCCCCGCTGAGAATAAAGACTCGGATAGTATTATATGCAACTGAAAAACCTGCAGCTTTTGCTGCATCTGCCCCTTCACCGACAGCGCGGATTTGATAACCAAGCGTAGTTCGAAATAGAACAAAAGCCAGAATAATTGCCAATACGACTGCGATAGCGATTCCTGGATGTACACGGTGAGAATCAAACAGTCTTGGAAGCGTAACCCATTGTACAATAGGATCGCTTTGCGGTCCAGTTTTTGATGCTTCCTGAAGCGGTCCCCCATCAATCATTAGACTTACAAAGTGAATTGCAATGTAGTTCAGCATAATTGTGCTGATAACTTCATTAACACCGCGTGTTACTTTAAGAATAGCAGGGATCACACCCCACAATCCTCCAGCGAAAATTGCAAGTAATAGGCAGATTGGCACAGCAATCCAAGAAGTATGCGGTAGAAGTGTTGCTACTTTTGTGCCGAAGAAGGTTGCTGCCAAAGCACCCAACAGGAATTGACCCTCAGCACCGATATTCCAGATCCCACAACGAAATGCAATTGCAACTGATAATCCTGTCATTAAATATGGAGTGCTTTTTACCAGTGTTTCTCCGATGGCTCTTGGAGAACCGAATGAACCCAAAAAAGCAGCTACATAAGCTTTAAAAGGGTTGTAACCACATAACAGTATTATGATTCCATTTACGATAAACGCTCCAAATAAAATGAGTGAGGGTGATATGATCCAATGTAAAAATCGGGGAGATTTCTCTAATAGACTAAGATAAAAGTTTTTTGCTTTACGAAATGAAGCAGGAATATTATACATTCGTATCCGTTTCCCCAGTCATAAGCAGTCCCAATGTCTCAATATCGTCACGGTGTGCAGTAGCTTCAAATAGTTTTCCTTTGGACATAACATAAAGTCTGTCACTCATCTTCAGTACTTCATCTAATTCTGTTGAAATCAAAAGAACAGATTTGCTATTTTCCCGTTGTTTGAACAAGTTTTTGTGTACATATTGTGCTGCATTAATGTCTAATCCGCGTGTAGGATTTACAGCGATAAGTAGATCCGGTTGTGGCGAGATTTCCCTTGCCAGTACTATTTTCTGTTGATTTCCACCTGATAGAGCAGATGCAGGAATAGTAGGTTTTGGTGGACGGATATCGTAATTTTCAATTAATTTTATAGCAGTTCGTGACATGGATGCTTGATCAATCATGCTCCATTTTGATATATTTTCTAAATGAGGAACATTTAAAATAAGATTCTCAGTAATTGAGAAGGATGTAATCACTCCCATTGTACGTCTATCTTCGGGTATGTAACCGACACTACATTGTCGTATATTTTTTGTTCCGATTGGTTTACGTCCTAATATTTCGACTGTTCCAGATTTAATTGTTCGCAATCCCATTATTGCCTCAGCCAATTCTCGTTGACCATTGCCATCAACACCTGCAATACCTACAATTTCACCCCGAAAGGTTTTCAATTTGAGACCTTTCACTGCAATTTCGTCACGGTTACCTCGTACGGTTAGATTAGATATATTAAGCACAAGGTCATTGGTAGGTTTATTCTGTTTACGTTCTATTTCAGATATATCTTCTCCGATCATCTCCCTTGCCAGTTCCCGTGTTGAGAGTTCACCAGTTATTCCGTTGTAGACTTTTTTACCATGTCTCAATACCGTTATCCTATCGCTGATTTCTAATACTTCTTTCATTTTGTGACTGATAAATAGTATGGATCTGTTATCGTCTTTAAGTTTGCGTAAAATGTTAAAAAATCCAGTGACCTCCTGTGGGCTCAATACTGCTGTTGGTTCATCCAGTATCAGGATGCGTGCATCTACAGCAAGAGCTTTCAGTATTTCGACTCGTTGTTTTAATCCTACAGATAGAGAGCGAATAAGGGCACTTGGGTCGACCGTCAATCCAAATTGCTTGGAAAGGGACTCGGTAATCTGGATTGCTTCGTCTGATTTATAGCGAAATTTGCTTAGTTTCGGTTTGTTGCTGTTTCCATTTTGAGAAATAATTTCGTGATCATGAGGGTATGTCTTTTCGATTCTTGAACTGAATTTTGCGACGGTTAACGCTATATTTTCGGCAACGGTTAGGTTTTCTACGAGCATAAAGTGTTGATGAACCATACCAACACCATTTGCAATAGCGTCGCGTGGGGATCTAAATTGTTTTTGAATTCCAGATATATGGATACTCCCATGTGTAGGTTGGTAGAGACCGTAGATGAGGTTCATTAGGGTGGATTTCCCAGCACCATTCTCCCCTAAAATGGCATGGATTTCACCTTCTTGTAGTTCAAAATTGACATTGTCAACTGCTACCAGATCACCAAATGTTTTCGAAATATTCTGTAGTTCAAGTATGTTTTCTGATTCCATCTATACCTTACACCAGTCATTGGACCTTGCTTCTGTCAATTCACCATCGTAAGCAACAAACCTGAGTGAAATCTTCCATGATCCATTTTCTGGTGTTGAAATAGGACCGGTCTGTGTAGGGTTATATAGTGCCATACCGTAATCCCGAATGAACCACGGACCACGAATTCCATCATCAAGTATCGTCATAAAAACTCCATAATGTCCATGTCCTGGTAATTGGTTTTGGTATGCCACAAAGTCCGATAAATTATCATCAATTGCATCAACTTTACCTGTGCGATTGTTGTCTCCGATCACAATTCCACCCATGACAGGTAATAGTCTTGGTTCAACACGCATACCGATGCTTCCATACTTAGTCTGTGGATATTCAACGTTACCATAGGATGCAATCTTTTCACTTGACATATCACAAACTGTGGCATCAGACAATGTGTATAGATTTATTGTGCGAATTTCGTCAAGTAATGGTTTTTCTTGATTATCACGCCAGATCACATTTTGTACGAATTGGATTCCATTTGCATGCGGAGTGATGTCAATTTCTTTTTGTGTTTCCATCCGACCCAATTTCTCGAAAAGTCTATCTGTAAATGAACGTCGCGGCGGTGCACCCCAAAACCATGCCTCACGATCTCTAACTTTTATTGGGGCTTGTCCTACAAAGATTCCGTTATGAAATGGATGATCAAATGCGAATTCTTGAATAACTGTATGTCCAGCAGGCGTATAGAATGGAAAGACAAAGGGTCGGTAAAAATTAGTTCCGATTCCACCAAGACAACGATTCGTATGGGTATCAACAACTAAGTGTGTTCTGGCGTTAACTATTACTTCAAAAGTACTCATCATTTCACCAAATATAGATATTTATATTGTCATATTAATTCTCACAAGTATATCCGATTATTGTAAAAGTATATTGTATCAATCCAGAGATGTCAAATTCAATTTGAAAAGCGTCATAAGCAGAGGCATTAAATTGTCTATATTCTTGTCAGAATCGCTGTGGACGCGCGATCCTGACAATATACCTATCGTAGGTCGCTGTGCTTGCTCCGACCTATGCGGTTTATACCGTGAATACGGGCGGGGAAACCCCGACCCTACGATGGAAATGTGTAAAGGATTGGGTTTATTGTTCATGGGGTTGTTTGTTGTTTTGTATGATTATTTTTAGTATGGTTGTTGCGAAGCTGACATAGGTTGTGGATTGGTTGCGTATCCATGAATTCTTCGTAAGATCTGACAGTGAAATTTTTGTGTTTTGCTTGTAAATACATCGGTTTTTGCTCCATCTAAAAACGTACACAAAAAGGGCGTTTTTCGTTTCTGTGTACGTTTTGATATTTGGGGTTGGACCAGTCTGGGACTGGGTTTATCAGTGTGTACGAAACTTTTTGAAATTTTCATTTGTGTACGTTTTTTATTTGTTTGATTATGGTCGGTTCTTGGATGGATATTTTTGGGTAACAGATGACGGTTGTTGGTTGTGTGCGGTTTTTGTTTTTCATAGTGGTAGTATTATAACAGGTATTTGGAAGGGATAGAAGGATTTGTGAATATTAGAACAATAGACAATATAACGAATTAAGTGTTTATTTTAGTTAGTCTCTGTTAAACTTGTTTTAATATCCATTTTGGAGGCTAACTCATGACCAGTTTTCAAACATTAAAAGACAAACCTAAAAGGTTTCTCGCACTGACAGGATATACGATAGAAGAGTTTTCTGAACTTTTCCCTTGTTTTTCAAAGTGTTTTTTAGAGTATGTTCAAACACATACCCTTGAAGGAAAACGACGCAAAAAACGGAGGTATACCCCATATAAAAATCGTTGTTTTGATACGCTTGAAGATATGTTGTTATTTATCCTAATTTACTTGCGACAAGCGATGACACAAGATGTGCTGGGTCAACTCTTTGGCATGTCTCAACCCCTTACAAATAGATGGGTTCACTTGCTTTTACCGATATTGAACCAAACTTTAGCAGAACTTGGAGAGTTGCCATCACGAGAAACAACACCCAGAACTTTTGGTGTGGCATCGGAGACGGTGTCTGATAATCAAAGGTCAAATCATTTTTTTTCATGATAGCACTGAGCGTCCGATACAGCGTCCAAAAGACCCGCAAACTCAAAAAGCGTCCTATAGTGGTAAAAAGAAACAACATACCATCAAGAATAATCTGATGATCAATGCTGATAGCAAAGTTGCTTTATTGACACCCTCCTGTGAAGGTAGCATACACGACAAGCGTATTGCCGATACTATAGGATATTGTGTGCCAAGTGGCACTGTTTTGTATCAAGATACCGGTTTTCAAGGGTTTACCCTTCCTGGAATAAACATTATTCAACCTAAAAAGAAACCAAAAGGACGTGAACTGACACTTGAAGAAAAAGAAAACAATCGTGTCATTTCATCCATACGCACACAGGTTGAACATGCGATAGCGGGTGTCAAAAGATACCGCATAGTAAAAGATAAGTTGCGCAACTACAAGAAAGGGTTCAGCGACATAATCATGGAAACTTGTTGTGGTTTACACAACTTTAGATTAAACTTCAGACCTTGGTGTTATCAAACACCTATGATTAAATCATTATAATGTCTAATATATTTCATGTATGTTTGATGTAGTTTTCAGATTTCAGTTTTCAGTGGTCAGTTTTCAGGATTGTCTGAACCAGGATTTACAAGATTGTCAGGGTTTTCAGGATAAGAGGTTTCGATTCGGAGATCACTCCTACAAAGGAAGGGTTAACTTTAAAAATAATTGAATTTGGTAACTGAATGCCTCTGGTTATACATAATTTCATATTGACACAACAAGTATTATTTGTTACAATTATTGATATTGAAATGGTAAACATATTTGACATCAAACTTAAATAAAACTTTACAATACACATTATTCTGAGGTAAAAATATTATGAAAAGACTTGTTTCGGTAATACTTACCATTCAATTCATATTCATATCCCTTGGTTTTGCACAAGAGAGCTGAGGTGCGTGAAGTAATCCCACCATCCCACAAGGTGGGGGTAGTGAAGTTAGTTTAACTTCAGAGCAAAATAGATTTCAGTTATCATTTGGTACTCGCGGATTCAACGCACAAGGTGCACATCATGAGAGAAAAGGACTATCTGCAACTGGAGAAGTTATACAGGTAGCACAACATCAGCATGAAGTGCAGATGAATGTTGTACGATTTGATTTTGGTTTAAAATACCAACTCAGCCCTCAGTTGCGATTGGAAGGCACTTTCCCGTATGAGATTAAAAGTCAAGATGCCAATATTCCTGATATAGATGGGTTTGAAGATCCTGAAGAAAGGGCTGCGATGCTCCGAAATCAGGATATACATCACCGGAATGCAACCTACCGAGGTGTATCGGATCCAGATCTTTTGTTGGGTTTTACTAAGCATGGTGTTCTTGGTCAACATGATATGCTCACAACAAAAATAGGTACAACGATTCCGATTGGAAAAACTGAAGAAGATCCTTGGGCGCTTGGGGATATGGGAAAAGAACACCTCCATCTCCAATTTGGCACTGGGACATTTAATCCTATTGCTGATATGCAATATAGGTTTCATGTCTATAGTGGGTTGTCTGCAAATGTAAGTATCCGTGGTAAGTTTCCATTCTATGAAAACAGTAAATCATATCGTGGTTCTTGGGATGTAACTTATACAGGTGGATTAAATTATCGTTTGAATAATTGGGTTACACTTCAGACAAGTTATTTAGGTCTCTATCAATCTTATGCGTATTGGGCAGGGGAGAAGGACATCAATACGGGATTACGATTCAGTATGGCATCTTTGGGGGTGTCTTTTGCGACACCATATAACGTGCCGATTTCATTGATGTTCATGTTGCCGATACAACAGGAAACCCTCTATGATGATGATAGTGATGCCTTTAAATTGAGTGCGTTGGTTTCCGTTACGGCATTATACTCATTTTGATTTAATTCCAAGTATAGCATTCTGTATACATAATTCCTTAAAAAAAGACATAGCCGTCACTGCTATAGTAAATAGTTTGTGACGGCTTATATTTTAGACTAACTTCATTTAGAAACGGTCTGTCTTGACAGATGCCCATTGTGTTGTTAGTTTTTCTTTCGCATCAACGGGAAACGGTTCATCAAGTGTCATATCGTCTTTCGGTTCACCTTCAAAATAACGAAAGTTGTCCAACCAGAAGTCAACATCGGATTGTGCAATTGCTAAACCTACCCACATGTCTCTGTCTATATCTACACCGGCAAGAAATGTGAAGGAGTATTCTGCCCATTCTTCAGTAAAATTAAAGTTCTTACCATTACCATGAAATGTTGTCCATGGATCGTGTTGTAACTGGACATTTATACTAACTTCTCGTTGTTTTTCTGCACGCGCCCAAAATATGATTGTATAGTCTTTTGTTGCTTTCATAGAGACATCTAACTGTTTTACTTTTGCATGCCAATTTGTTCCAGTAGCTTTGACACCAATAACTTTAAGAGATTTGTCTCCGTGCTGTGGGTTCTTCCTATCAATTTCCCAACGATACTCACCACCACGATCACAACACGTACCATCCTCTAAAGTCCAAGCAGCTAAGTCGTCTTCAAAACTGTAGTTTTCAAGGAGGAGTTCTCCTTTTTCCCATTTCCCTAAGTTTTGGACAGTTCCTGAATATGCACTAAATCCTATGAATAGGGACATCAACACTGCGTATAATAATGTTTTTCTGTACAAGTAAACTCTCCTTTGCGCGCTCTGTATGCGCGTTTACATGATTAACTTTCCTCTCGCATGAGAGATTCTATTTCAGGTAGTATTTTCGTTACTGCTGCTTGGTCGACTTCATTGGCTATATTGGTATAGCCTGCTGTGTTTATCATTTCAGCGAGATTCTGTCCAAGCTGTTCAATCGTCCATGCTACGGAATCCGGGACTTCTTCTTTGTCAAGGTTCCGATGGTCGTTCTTTCCTGAAGGATCGTAGTGATAGTGCGGATTCTTTCGGAAGCAGTCAAAACGAAGCAATTGGATATTTTTGCCATCTGCTTCACCAAAAACGCGTACGGATGGACCTCCATCTTCACCGAAATTGCGGTTGTCCACATGGAATTCAACTCCACCAGCACTGAATACCTTTTCGTCCATGTTATTCTCCCAGTTTATTGAGTTATGGCGGAATTATACACTATATATCTGTTCATGTCAACCGAAATTGGACTTACCGTATAGAGAATATAATCAGTATAATCAGGTCAAATCTTTTTTATAGTATTTACTTTAAAAAATACTTGCAAACTACATTTCAATATGCTATACTTTAAAATAAATAAAATCGGTCTATTTAACAATGAAACAGCAACTGATTGATAGTTTTGGACGTATCCATACGAACCTTAGAATCTCCGTCACAGATGTATGCAATTTTCGGTGCATTTACTGTATGCCTGAGGACATGGTATTTATGCCAGATTCCGCTCTCATGACGGACGACGAGATACTACATCTCACACGTATCTTTGTTGAGTTAGGTGTTAACAAGATTCGGATAACAGGAGGAGAACCGCTTGTACGTCCCAGTGTTCCGTATCTCATTGAACAGTTTGGTCAGATAGAGGCATTGAAAGACATCAGTTTGACCACCAATGGTATTGGACTAATAACCCAAGCACAGGCACTATATGATGCAGGACTAAGACGTATCAATGTGAGTTTAGATACGCTCAACGAAGAGAAGTTTGAGCAGATGACAAGACGAAAAGTTCTCTCACGTGTTCTTGCAGGACTAAAAGCTGCGCACGAATGCGGGTTTAATCCGATTAAAGTCAACGCTGTTGCGATGCGTGGGTTTACGGATGATGAAATCGTGGATTTAGCCACATTTGCACGTAAAAACAGTTATCAGCTGCGGTTCATAGAGTTCATGCCGTTGGATGCAGATGATATTTGGGGACGAAATATGTTCATCCCTGGCAAAGAGATTATTGATAAGATTAGCAGTGTTTATCCATTGGAAAGACTTTCGTTAAATGGAGATTCAAAGAGCGATACTGCTCAACGTTTTCGTTTCGCAGATAACGGTTCTGAACTTGGCGTAATACCTTCTGTTAGTGAACCGTTTTGTGAAAACTGCAACCGCATCCGTCTCACTGCTGATGGCAAATTCCGAACGTGCCTATTTTCACTAACAGAGATCGATCTACTCACACCATTACGTGAAGGTGCGTCAGATGAAATGATTGAAAGTCTTATAATTGATGCAGTTGCGGAAAAAGAGGCAGGACATAAAATAAATGCTGCCGACTTTATTAAACCTGATCGGAATATGTCAAGAATTGGTGGGTAAGTATAAAAATCAGTAATGCGTGAGATACAACAGAGAGAAGTTCGAGTATATCAAACCCAAAACGCACGAGAACCATTCAACGAATGATTGAGATCAATTCGAGATATTGATATACAGGCTCGGATTCGAGCGCGACTTGAACGGCTTGAGGATGGCAATATGGGAGATTGCAAATCTGTTGGTGAAGGAGTTTATGAATTACGGATCCACTTTGGAGCAGGCTATAGAATCTATTTTGGACAGATTGGCAACACAATCATTCTGTTGCTCTGTGGGGGTGACAAGTCAACACAAAGACGAGATATAGCACGGGCAAAAACTTATTGGCTGGAATATAAGAGGGAGAATATATGAGTAAAACGAGAACATGGCAGGAATGTCTTATTGAACAGATAGCCGATGAAGAAGATGCAATTGCCTATTTACAAGCAATCCTTGAAGACTACCAAATCTATAAGGAACCTACTGTAGTTCAAAGATCACTCCGAACAGTGGTTGAAGCACAAGGCGGTGTCAACGAACTTGCAAAGCAGGCAGATATGGACCCGCAAATACTGTCAAAAATGATTTCCAGTGAGGATATACCATTGATTGATGCAATCGGAATTGTTCTTAAGACACTTGGATATCAACTCTCAATTCAACCAATCAAACTTGAAAAACAGAACTTTGACACGTATACCGAAGTATTAAAAAGACAAAACACATCGGCACATGTGGCGGAAAATTAAATAGACTATGAGCAGCAATAAGAGTTTTATACACAAGTAACTTAAGACTGAATATAACTCAATTTTACTATAAGTAAGGAGTCCGAAGCCAAGAGATGAATAATGAGTTGACAATAAAAGACCTACACATTAGCGTTCAAGAAAATCAAATTATCAAGGGATTAACTGTAACCGTCAAACCGGGTGAGGTACATGCACTCATGGGACCGAACGGATCCGGTAAAAGCACGCTCGCGTATGGTTTGATGGGGCATCCATCCTACGAAATAGATTCTGGTGAGGTGATTTTTAACGGAGTTGATGTTCTGGAATTGGAACCGAATGAACGAGCAAAATTGGGACTTTTTCTTGCATTTCAATATCCGACAGCGATACCTGGAGTCAGTATGGCAAATTTCCTTAGGAGTGCTGTGAGTGCAGTGCGTTCTACGGAAACAAACGGTTCTGAAAGTCCCGAACTAATACCGATGCGTGAATTCCGCAAAGAACTCCGAGAAAAAATGGAACAACTTGGAATGGATGATTCTTTTGCCAGAAGGTATCTCAACGATGGTTTTTCCGGTGGAGAGAAAAAACGTGCTGAAATCCTACAACTCGCGATGCTTGAACCGAAAATTGCGGTTCTTGACGAAACCGACTCCGGTCTTGATATTGACGCGGTTCGCATTGTTGGCGAAAGCGTGAATAGTTTGGTTGGACCTGAACTCGGTGTGTTGATTATCACGCACTATCCCCGACTGTTAGATTACATTCGTCCACAGTTTGTGCATATACTGCTTGATGGTAAGATTGTTGAATCGGGTGGATTTGAACTTACACAGTTGTTAGAAGCAGAAGGTTATGATCCTATCCGTGAAAAACATGGTATTGCTGAAGCCATTGAGTAAATCTATAACAATGATGTTCAGTAGTTCATTGCAATTCGTTAAATGCTGATACGAAAGTAAGTTTTAACCATAAAGTCACATGTTCTAAAATTAAAACAAGCACGGTATAAACAAGATGAAAAATATTTTTCTTTTTTTACTACTCTTTTGTGCAATTGCATTGCCAGCTTTTGGTGACTTAACAGATACCGATCTCAATAAAATTCGATTGATTATCAATGAAGAAATTGAACCTATAAAAGCAGACATCGTGTCCCTAAAAACGGATGTCGCATGGATAAAAGGTAAACTTGAAAACATTGACAAACAATTTGAGGACGTTGACAAACAATTCGATCGCGTTGACGGTCAGTTTACGCGCGTTGGCGAACAAATCATGCATGTAACGTATATCAGTTATGGGTTAATCGCACTCATAGTGGCAGCTATAGCAATACCACAAATACTCATAGCATGGCGAAGTGGAAGGGATCGATCACTTGAAAGACAAGTTGAAACACTCACACAGGAGATTGAAACGTTAAAGCAACAGCGAATTGTTAACCCTTGAGAATCCCTGTATATTTTTTACAGAAATCAATTTATTATATTTTCCAATAATCTTGATTCATCCGCAGAGATAACCTCATTATCAAAGGAGAACAAAAACCATGGCAACCCGAGAAACGCAACAACTTGACGAAATGGGAATAAGCAAAGACTATCAATACGGGTTTCACGATGATGTTAAGCCAACGTTCAAATCCCGAAAAGGATTGGACGAGGAAGTCATCAATCAGATGTGTGACATCAAAGAGGAACCGGATTGGATGCGCGAGTATAGGCTTAAGGCTTATGAGATATTTAAACAAAAACCGATGACCAAGTGGGGTGGTGATCTTTCGCAACTCGATTTTGACGACATCTACTATTACGTCAAAGCCTCTGACCGAAGTGAACGGAGTTGGGATGATGTGCCGGAAGACATTAAGAAAACCTTTGACCGCCTTGGGATACCTGAAGCTGAACGGAAGTTCCTCGCAGGTGTCGGTGCACAATATGATTCCGAAGTGGTCTATCACAACCTTGTGGAAGAATTGGATAAAATTGGCGTAGTTTTTGTTGATACGGATACTGCCGTCAAGGAATATCCTGATCTTGTGAAGAAATATTTCGGTACTATTATTCCGTCTGCAGACAATCAATTTGCCGCACTGAACAGTGCTGTTTGGAGTGGTGGAAGTTTTATATACGTTCCACCCGGTGTCAAAGTTGAGTATCCGTTGCAGGCATATTTCCGCATCAATAGCGAAAACATGGGGCAATTTGAACGGACGCTCATCATCGCTGACGAAGGTTCACAGGTGCATTATGTTGAGGGGTGCACAGCACCGACATTCAGCAGTGAATCTCTGCATAGTGCAGTTGTTGAAATTATCTGCATGAAGGGTTCACGGGTGCGTTATACGACAATCCAGAACTGGGCGGGAAATGTCTATAACCTCGTCACCAAACGTGCGCTTGCTTATGAAGACGCACAGATGGAATGGGTTGATGGCAATCTTGGCAGTAAGTTGACGATGAAGTATCCGAGTGTCTATATGATGGAACCCGGTGCGCGAGGCGAAATCCTCTCTATTGCGTTCGCAAGTAAAGGACAACATCAAGATGCTGGTGCAAAAGTCTATCATTGCGCACCACATACCACCTCACAGATTACGTCAAAATCCATCAGTAAGGATGGGGGACGTTCCAGTTATCGTGGTTGGGTTGATGTTGCGAAAGGTGCGAAAGGATGCAAATCTCACGTGGTTTGTGATGCACTTCTGCTTGACAAAGAGTCACGTTCAGATACCTATCCTGTCATTGAAATTAATGAGAACGATACGAACATTGAACACGAAGCACGCGTCAGCAAAATCGGTGAAGAGCAACTCTTCTACTTGATGAGTCGTGGACTTTCAGAAGAGGAAGCATCCACAATGATTGTTAATGGGTTTATTGAGCCACTTGTGAAAGAATTACCGATGGAATATGCTGTTGAGATGAACCGTCTCATCCAACTTCAGATGGAAGGTTCAATTGGATAGGAGAGGGTGCTGCATTGCAAACAGGTAATTTTACAAAAGACTATGTTGAGAAAATAGCACAAAATGAACCGCAGTGGATGCGCGACAGACGTTTGGAGGCATACTCTCTTTACGAAACGTTGCCGATGCCGCATACGACTGAAGATGATGTTTGGCGACGTACTGTTGATATGCGTACCCAAGATTATTGGCGTAGAACTCGTCGAAATCTGCGTGGGTTTGCAGTTGAAAATTATCAGCCCGTTGCCGAAACAAATGGTAGTGTGTCGACCGAAGTAGATGGTGGTGCAGGGGTTTATGTACAAGTTGATGGGAATCCCCAGCACACCTACTTGTCTCCTGAATTAGAAAAAAAGGATGTCTATTTCGCTGACTTACACACAGCACTGAAGGAACGCGGGGATCTCATCCGTGACTACTTTATGACAAAGGCAGTCACTTTAGAAACGACCCTTAAGAGCGGTAACTTCGCAAGTAGTAACGCGTTTGATGCACTTCATGGGGCATTTTGGCGCGGTGGATACGTAATTCACATTCCGAAAAGTGTCAGAATAGAAGATCCGTTACGGGTGTTTATCCGTCATTCCAAGGATCAGCACGCAGATTTGTCGCATGTCCTCCTCATTGCTGAAGAAGATAGTCAAGTTGTTGTTATAGAGGATAATGCATCTGATGATCCAGATTCAGGAGGCTTACACTGTGGTGCAGTTGAGGTTTTCGCTGGACAAAACTCCAATGTTACTTATGTACAGGTACAACATTGGAATCGTCAGGTTTGGAATTTTGCTTCACAACGTTCTATTGTAAGCAAAGATGCACAGCTTCACTGGGTTTCTGCAACCTTTGGTGGGAAATTAAGTAAACTAAATCAAGCGATTGTCTTAGATGGTACTGGCAGTAATGCACAATTGTTAGGTTTGGCTTTCACTGATGCCCGTCAACACTTAGATGTTAGCACAGCACAAGAACATTTGTCTCCTTATACTTCAAGTGATCTGCTATATAGGACTGTCCTGAAGGATAGATCACAAACTGCTTGGGGAGGAAACATCTATGTGTATCCCGGTGCAAATTATACAGATGCATACCAGAAAAATGACAATCTATTGTTGAGTGAACGCGCACATGCGGATACATTACCCGGATTAGAAATTGAAGCACATGAAGTCCGATGCACGCACGGTGCAACAGCAGGACAGATTGATGCAGAACAAGTTTTCTACTTAATGAGTCGTGGTATTCCGTATGTTTTAGCAGAAAAACTGATTGTTGATGGGTTTTTTGAACCTGTCATGGAACGAATTCCTACACAGTCTGTACGAGATGAAATGCAAGAATTTGTCTCACGCAAGTTAGAAACATAAGTAATGTAAGCACGTCTTGTGATAGTGCCATACTAAAAAGGAGATTAACAACGATGGATCAACCCAAAATTATTGCATACATGAAACCTGTCTGTGGCTGGAGCAACGGTGTCCGTGCCATATTTGACAAATATAATTTAGAATACGAAGACAGAGATATTATCAATAACCAAGATAACTATATTGAAATGGTTCAGAAGACACGGCAACAATTCCAGCCTTGTGTCCAAATTGATGACATCATTCTTGCCGATGTGAGTGGGGATGAAGTGGAAGCATATCTGCTTGAAGAGGGTATTGTCGCACCAAACGAAGCAGAAACGGATGTTCCTACGGATCAGGCATGTGAAGACCACGGTCCATCTCCTGTAAATATTGGCTTCCCAAGTAGGTAGACTTTTTATCTAGGCGAGGTGTTCATGCCTCGCCATTACTAATGTGAATATGCTTAAAGATGGCTTATGTCAATATTTTATAGAGGAGCGGGTATTGATACTTACTGGCATCTCCACAATCCAACAGATATTGGCTTTACAGCAAGAGCACCGGAAGTGCCTCCAACAACTGATCGTCTAATGCAGCATATTTCAAGAGGAACTAACAACAGCCCTTTTATTTCACTATCGATCTCGTATGCGGTAGCTCGAGACTATGCCCTATTAAGTAGTCCAGAGATTCCAACACCGAGCAAACCTGCTTATGTGTATGAAATAGAGTTTCAAGATCCGTTACCTTCTGGGCTCAAAGTGTTAGATCCAGTTAAGGAGGTTGCCCAGACATTGCCATCTCCTCCTACCATCGGGTCCACTTACCAGCATGACGGATCCCAAGAATTTCTTTTAGGCGTTGTAAACCCAAGAAATATGGGGCATTTTCTAGTACGACATTCGCAACAGCCTCCATTAAGTGAAGGAACACCTCGTCCACCTAATTTGACACTTGAATTGGAAACATTAGTCAGAGCCTTACGAGATGCAGAAATTCTTGCTTATGAAACAATTCCTGGAACCTGTGTCGTGAACTGTTTTGATGTCTATGTTGATATGCATCTTTCACAATAAATAAGGAACTCTTCCATGAAACATATAGTTGATAATGTCAATAAGCTTGAACTCACATTCAAAACCATAGATTTGGAAGGGCGCGTCCCCGGTACTGACTCTATTGAGTTTTTAAGTGTGGAAGAACCCTATAGGGAAGGTCATAGATATAGCCCATTTGTGCGTGTTCGCTATGCCCTGAACGGTATAAAACAGGATAAAGCTTTTCCACTGGATGTAGACAAAGGTATATTCCTTTCTATTGATGATGATGCCTTAGAAGAAAAACTACGACCAATTGCTCCGAAGATCGTTAAGATTCTTCAGGAACATGCTGCGTTATAGAACGCAGAACGCTAAAAGGAGGGCATTAGCATAAAATAGGAGGTAATAGTATAGTAATGACACTTAAGGAACATATTGAGGATATAAGCAATCAGTTAAAGCAAGGTGCGTTTGCTAATGAAAGAGAATGTGCAGTTTCTCAACGTATTATCAATAAAATTTATCTGTGCCATCTGTTAAACCAACATCTGTTACCAATGTTGTTTCTAAAAAACTTAAACAAAATCACAAGAAAATTGTAATCAAGAAACTAATCGTTACTATGCCTGATGGGGAGATAATTGACCATCAGCACGGAAAATATACCTTTATTGAGGTTATTGAAAAGTTAGGATTGGAAAAAGTAATGCGTGTTCGCCCTCAAACTGTAGCGACAGAACCATTTCATCTACACAGAATTAAAGCAAACCAATTAATAAGAAACAACCTACATGAAACATATAATCAATACTCATCAACACGGAGAAAATCATGGATATCATAAATGACTTTCAAATTAAACAACGTAAATATATGCCAGTCTTCCCAAAAGCAAATGGCAAGACAACTGTCTATATTGAAGGGTATCCATGCGAAGATGACGAACCTATGGCTGAAACTGATTTTCATGCTGAACAAATAATAACCTTATCCGACCAACTCAAAAGATATTTCGCAATCAACGAACTGGTTCACATTGCTGTTGACAGTTTCATCTATTATCAAGAAGGGGATATCAAGAAATGTGTCGCCCCTGATATCTACATCGTGTTCGGTGTTGATAAATACCCACTACGCCGTAGTTTCTATACATGGGCAGAGGGAACAGCACCTATTGCTGTTTTCGAATTTCTTTCTGATTCAACTGCAAATCAGGATCGGTATAATAAGGTTGAATTATATCTCAAGGATATAGGTGTTCAAGAATACTTTATACATCAACCTCAATTAAAGAAACCTTTAGAATTTCGTGGATGGAAACGTACACAAACAGGAAACATTATTGAGATGGAACCAGATACGGAAGGTGGTTTATTCAGTGAAGCCTTAAACCTCTGGCTTCGATGGGAGGATCAACAACACAGCCACGTCAGATTGTTACGACCCTACCTACCTGATGGTACTCCGATTACAACTTCTTTGGAAGAACAGCATCTTAAAGAAGCAGCAGAGGAACGTGTAGAAGAAGAGGTACAACTTCGACAGGAAGCAGAGACACGTGCTAAGGAAGAAATCCTGAAACGACAGGAATTAGAAGTAGAAGTAGAAAAACTCAGAAATCAACTTACGAACCGTTAATTGACAACTATGTATGCTTAATAAAATATGACACAAATAATACCAATTCTAACAATTATTATCCCATTACTGAATTCAACCATTGTTGTTGTCTGACCACTGAAAACTGAAACATATATCAAATATATTGGATATATATTGTTATCAAACTCAATAACACTACAAAACTAAACGACCATCAAGTATAATAAAATCTAACATTCAATACATAACTTACAAAATGGAGTAGTCCAATGACTATCAACCAAATTCAAAAACGAAATCCTCAGATAAATCACACAAAACTTCTACAATGCGATGACAACATACCAAAACACAAAAACCGAAAAAAGGCTAAAAAAAAAACTTGCTTTTAGTTGTTTTTTCTAATTTCTGTCAACAAACAAAACCGACTTAAACCCTTACTACTACAGGATCGAGAACACCTAAGCAAAATTTAAAAAAAAACAACTAAAAAACAACTAAAAACAACTAAAAACAACTAAATGAAGCTTAAATTATTAAAGTGAAATCCAAAAATATGTTCACACTCCCTGGTAGGTGCGGTTTCATGAAGATTAAGAAAATATTTCGGTAATTCTAATTTTCCCTAGACCGGTAGGTGCGGTTTCCTAACCGCACTGGAGTTTTCTCCAAATTACCGAATTAATAAGTTAATCTTCATCTAACCGCACTCTTTACACAGGTTCGGTTAGGATACCGTACCTACCAAAGTGTCCAAGTAATTACGAATTTTACTATAAAATTAATTCGAGGTTGATCCTATAAGTATTCCTCACAAATGACACTTTATTTATTAGAAATGGTATAACAATGAACACATCCGACTATCGTCCTCTTGATGTCCAAGCAATTCGTGAAGATTTCCCAATCTTCACAGACTCTTCATTTGCATACCTTGACAGTGCTGCGTCAACGCAAACACCACGTCCTGTCGTTGAGGCTATGGATGCATATTATGATACCTATCGTTCTAATATCCATCGTGGCATTTATCGGATTTCTGAAGAAGCAACAGATCAATATGAGAAAGCACGACAGAAAGTGGCACAGTTGATTAACGCTCAACGGACAAGTCAGGTTGTATTTACACGTAATACGACTGAATCTATTAATTTGGTGGCATACAGTTGGGGAAGTATGAATATCCATCAAGGTGATGAGATTATTCTTACCGTACTTGAACACCATAGTAATCTTGTTCCGTGGCAGATGCTGGCACAACGCACTGGGGCAACACTTCGATTTCTTGAGATAACTGAACAAGGATTGCTTGATTTTACGCAACTGCATGATATACTGTCTGAAAAAACGAAGTTGATTGCAATAACACATGTATCAAATGTTCTCGGTACAATCAATCCAATACAGTCTGTTATTGATGCTGCACATGCTGCTGGAGCAAAAGTAATGGTAGACGCTGCTCAATCAGTTCCGCATTTTCATGTGGATGTGCAGCAGTTAGATTGTGATTTTCTTGCATTTTCTGGACATAAGATGTGTGGACCAACAGGAGTTGGTGTACTCTACGGTAAGTTAGAACTACTTGAGGAAATGCCTCCGTTTCTCGGTGGTGGATCAATGATTCGTTCTGTTGATCGCGACATTTCAACTTATGCAGATGTTCCCGCAAAGTTTGAAGCAGGTACACCAAGCATTGCTGAGGCAATCGGACTTGGTAGGGCAGTAGATTATATTACACAGGCAGGATTAGCCTCTATACATGTTCACGAACAGGAACTGCTAAAACACGCACATCAGCAGCTACAAGATATTGAAGGTATTACAATTTATGGACCAGAACCCCATCAGAAAGCGGGAGTTATCTCATTTAATTTGGACGGTATCCATCCACATGATGTTGCCGGAATTCTGGATACATATAATGTGGCAATACGCGCAGGACACCACTGTGCGCAACCGCTTATGAAAAAGTTTGATGTTATCGCAACTGCTCGTGCAAGTTTCTACCTATACAACACGATAGAAGATATAGATCGGTTATGTGATGGATTACGATATGCACAGACAATTATGATTCGGAGAAATAAATGAACATATACCAAGAAGAACTCCTTGACCATTACGAAAATCCAAGCAATTATGGTACATTGCCTGAACCTGATATTTCCCATGAAGAAGATAATCCGTTATGTGGGGATAAGATTCGGATGGACCTACTTGTGGATGGTGATACAATCAAAGAAGTACGTTTCTGTGGACATGGTTGCACTATCAGTTTAGCTGCTGCCTCCATGTTGACAGAAAAAATACAAGGCAAATCTCTTGAAGAAGTAAAACAACTTACAAGAGATGATATTATGGATATGATCGGCATTCCGTTAGGTCCAGTACGCGTAAAATGTGCATTATTGGCTCTTAAGGTACTCAAGGCTGGTGCTTATGGAATCAAAGGATGGCCCGGTGAAGAAGATGAATAGGAAAGGATTATAATGGCAGAATACTATAAAGTTTCAACTATTAGTGAAGTGCCGTCTGGCACAAAAAAACTTGTTGAAGTAGATTTTGTTCCTGTGCTACTCTTTAATATAGAGGGTGAGATTTACGCTATGGAAGATGTTTGCACACATGATGGCGGTCCTTTAGGAGAAGGTTTTTTAGATGGAGACGAGATAGAGTGTCCACGACACGGAGCAAGATTTTGTGTTAAAACCGGAAAAGCACTCTGTATGCCAGCTGTCGAAGACATAGAATGTTTTCCCGTCAAAATTGAAGACGACGAAATATTTGTTAGCATAGATTAACCACACTACTTCATTAGAATAAAATACTATAGTCTACTGTAGGAGGAAATATAAATGGTAACAGAAGAATCTGTATTTGAAGCTATCAAAGAAATAATAGATCCTGAAATCGGTATTAATATCGTTGATATGGGACTTATCTACGAAGTTGAGATTGATAACACAACTGTTGACATTACAATGACCTTAACAAGCCCTGGATGTCCTGCTGGTGGACAGATTATAAACGGGACACAGCACGTTACGCAACAAATGGAGGGTGTTGAAGAGGTAAACGTCAGTGTCGTTTGGACACCGCGTTGGACACCTGAAATGATGAGTGAAGACGCAAAGGACGAACTCGGGATTTTTTAAAATTTTGTGAGATTTCTGATGGAATACAAAATACCTCTTGTTTTGACACCACAACCTGAAGGTGGATATACTGTGACTTCTCCTCTGTTACCTGAGTTAGTTACCGAGGGTGATACGTTGGATGAATCATTGGATAATGTTAAAGATGCATTTAAGGCTGTCATGGAACTCTATCAAGAATTAGGACGATTTTTACCAGTCAATTGGAAGGATTTTCAAGACGCTTAAAACCACTGAATCAGTCGTTGGACAATGAGAGAATGACTTCAGATAGTAAAAGTCCCAAACTTCTTAAAAAGCATGATAACGCCTTTCAGGTAGAATGGAAAGATGGTCATGATAGTTGGTATCCATACAGTTACTTAAGACAAATGTGTCCATGTGCTGAATGTGCCATCATACGACACGATGGAAAAGATGTCCATTCACTCTTCTCGCCACAAGGCGACGGAGATATATCGTTAATTGAGGTGCAAGAGGATATTCAACCAGTAGATATTCAATTGGTTGGTCGTTACGCACTCCAATTCAGTTGGAATGATGGACACAATACAGGTATATATCCGTTTGAAGTCCTACGGGAAACATGTCCGTGTCCGAAATGCGTACCCGTATAAACAATACAAGCTGATGAAAAATTGAATGATGCAGAATAGACATACACTCCCTGAAATCTCACCGCAAGAGTTAAAAAAGAAACTTGACGAAAACGAGTCGATTTTCTTGCTTGATGTACGTGAAGAAACTGAATATGACATTGTACATCTTGAAGGGGCACAGTTGGTACCACTTAACACACTACCACAACATGTTGACAATCTTCCATCAGACCAAGAAATAGTCGTCTATTGCCATCATGGTCAACGTAGTTTATACGCTACAGCATACCTACATCAAAATGGATTTACCAACACAACAAACCTAACTGGTGGTATTGACCAGTGGGCAGCAGAGATTGACACAACATTAAGGAGATACTAAAACATGCTCGTAGAATTTGAAAATCGCTCCGGCGAAATGGAACAAGCAGAAATGGAAATTGACGAACCTTGTCCAACCTGTTGTGGTATGCTTTTTCCTGTTGTTGAGTCCAAACCAGAAAGCGGTTACCGTTGCAGCAGCTGCGGTCTCGTCTTCAAACCCGTTGAAGATGATAATTCTCAATAGACTTTAGATTCATTGATTTTACCTATAAAATATAATGAGGACAGGGACTATGTCCTATTTTTACAAGTCTGTAATTCTTACATTATTGGTCCTATCTTTTTCTTATCAAAGTTTAGCAGGAACATGGGCAGACGATTTCTCCAATAAGGACACCACTAATTGGGAAGTCTATAACCTTGCAGCTTGGCAGCATAATCCGGATGTTGACATTGGGAAATGGAATGTTGTTGATGGAGAAGTACGTGGATCAATTCTTGCACTTTTTATGGAAAGTATGTTTTTGACAGGAGAGTTAAATTGGAAATATTACTCTGTATCTTGTAAAGCAAAGTTTGTTGGAAATGAGAAAAAAACTGCTTCGTTAGGACTGATTCTACACGCGAGAATTGAGGAAAATAAACGGTATATGTTCTTGATTAATTATTTTGATCAAAAAGCATCGATTGTGGCAACAGCCGGAAAACTTCAAGAAGAAGGGGATCCATTTATTGGATGGACTAAGAAAGTTTATGATTTTAAGTTAAAATTTGATACTTGGTATCTACTTTCTGCATCGGTTCTTAGCAATGACAAACTTGAATTCAAAATAAGAAATTTGTCTGATCGCGAAAACAACGGAGAGTTTAGTATAGAAGTTCTTAAACCGATAAGAAGTGGTGGATTAACAGGATTTTATGTAGCTAACGCGGCAGCAGTATTTGATGATATTAGAATTCAGGGAGAGAATATTCCAAATGGAGGAACGTATCCAGTAAAACCGCAAAGTAAACTTGCAACTACATGGAGTAGGATTAAAAAAGATAAGACTTAATATTATCAAGGATCTTGTTTGTTCAGACAGAAGTTAATATTGTGGAACAATAGACAATAATTACTCAATTTCACGAAAATCTGGAACTTCTACCGGAGTGCCTCCATTAGTTATAGATTCCTCTGAAACCAAACCTGGTACTGTGAAATCCATTGCGGTATATACATCAATCGGTGGTGTAGTATCATTAATGATACTATCAATAAAATCACGCACTTTGAAATACTCCCCAAGATCACCAACATTCACAGCCTCAGCAGGTGGATTTTTCCACCGTTCCGGTAAGAAATCACCCTCAACTTCTGTAAGTTGTTTCCACTGTTCGCCTCCTTCAAACTCGCTCAGCCATATCTTTGATTGACCACCGAATCCGCGAGAACTCTCATAACACCCCTTTGTGCCTTGAAGACTAAAATAGGAATTCGCTGGACGATTTGAGAGCATATCTATACGAATCTTGATTAAGCCTCCACCCTCAGTCTTGCAAAGCATCATCACAGTATCTTCCATCGCATGCTCAGGATCGGTGTGTGTACCTGTTCCAAGACAGCAGACACTTACCACGCGTTCACCGAACCACTGTAGCACAGGACCGAGACTATGTGTCGCATAATTGCATCGGTTAATTCCTACCTGCCAATAATAACGCCACGTCGGATTTCCACTTGCATCGTGATGTAGTGACTTTATGTTGTGGAGATACTCTCCTTCTCCAAAATATACATCCCCAAATAAACCTTCTTCTACGATACTGCGAATCAATACATTGTGCTTAGAATAGCATGTATTTTCTGCCATCGTATATTTTGCAGAAGAATTCCTCACAGCACGGACTAAGTCATAGCATTCTTCTAATTTGACCGCAGCAGTAACTTCACTTATGACATGTTTTCCTGCTTCCAATGCTTCTATTGACTGAGGGACATGGAGATTTTCAGGTGTTGCAAGCACAACAATGTCTACAGAATCTAACATATCAGTGTAATTGGTGAAACGTTGTGGAACATTGAACCTTTCAGCCACGTTCTCAAGTGTTGCTTGATTTATGTCGCATACCGCTGTTACTTCAGTTTCTGCTATTGTACTCAACGGTTGAAAGTATGAACTCCCTCTGTGTGCACCAACTATCCCTACCTTCAATTTATCTGTCATGTGTTTCTCCTCCTAAAATATAGAATTAGAATAACATATTATCAGCAATTATTCAGTAAAGTTTCATGTCAATCTTGACATATTAGAAGGTGTTTGTTGGTATAACAGTTATGTTGAAATCTACAATTAAACAAGGTATAATAAATAATCTACTAACTACGTGCTAAAAGTCCGGTATTGGCAAACAAATTATAAAACCTTAGAAATTCATTGATGAGTAAAAAGACACTCGATCATCTGCTAATATTATTTACAGTATTATCTGACATCTGTTTCATTGCCACTTCGATTGTCATTGCATATTGGATGCGGTTTGAATCTGGTTGGCTTGATGCGTTAGCATTACATAAAGGTAGCACACCTCCCTTTGAGAACTATATCCGATTAATTCCTGTTACAGCAATTATCTGGTTGGTGACATTGAAAGGATTTAAACTCTATAGTCAGGAAAACAATGTTTGGTTATCGTCATTCTGGAAACTCTGCAAAACTGCTTGTATTGCGCTGATTGGGACATTAGCTGTACTCTTTTTTGTCTATCATCACGTTGATTATTCGCGTTGGGTAATGTTGCTTGCCACAGGTATGAGTCTTGTTTTTCTGTTTTTTGTTAGGCTTGTGCTTCAACGTTTTCGTCAAGCTATACATGAGCAGGGAGTTGGCGTGAGTCGTGTAGCACTTGTAGGCTATGATGAACGTAGTGCTACGTTTATTGATGACATAAATGAAAGACCAAATAGTGGATATAAATTCGTAGGTCTGATTGATGAAATAACAGATAATGAGATTTATCTTGGAGAAGATTCTCATGTTCAATATCTCGGCAGGAGTGATCAGATACTTGAGATTGTGCAAGAATACCGTATTGACACGTTGTTCATCGTTTCTCCAAAGGTGTCAAATGAGGTAATATTACAGATACTACAGACATGTGAAGGTATTCCTGTTCAGATCAATGTGTTACACGAACTCTCCGAATTTATCATTGGAGGAACTGCAGTAACTTTTTTTCAAGGACATCCTGTATTACAACTTCGTGAGACACCAATGCAGGGTGTGAGTGGAATCATTAAACGTCTGTTAGACATCGTTTTTAGTTTAGTAGCATTGATTGTGTTAAGTCCTCTCATGTTAGTAATTGCAGCAGTTATCCGACTAACTTCCCCTGGAAAAGCGATATTCCGCCAAGAACGTGTTGGTAGAGCAGGAAAACGTTTCAACATCTATAAATTTCGTTCTATGCGTGTTGATGCGGAAGACAATTTAGGACATGTGTGGGCGAAGAATGATGATCCACGACAGACTAATCTCGGTAAGTTTTTACGACGTTGGAGTCTGGACGAACTCCCACAATTTCTCAATGTCCTTAAAGGAGATATGAGTCTTGTAGGACCGCGTCCAGAAATGTCAGGTCTAATTGAGACATTCCAAGAATCGATACCAAATTATCTTACTCGACAACGTGTCAAATCAGGTATGACAGGTTGGGCACAAGTCAACGGTTTTCGTGGGAATACATCCCTTGAAGATCGTGTGAATTTTGACCGCTATTATATTGAAAATTGGTCAATTGCTTTAGACATAAAGATCATCTTGATAACAATATGGGCAATCATAAAAGGATGAGATTGTATCTATTTATTCAGCAAAAAACCGCTTTACAAATTGCCATGCCCCTGCTTTGTAATACCGATGTCCTCCATCCCCGATAAATAACTCACATCTATCCGCAACGCCTGCTACTGTGTAGATTTCCTTTAGTTGTTCATAGGCGAATTTTACATGGTCAATTGGGAAGATCGGATCATCTCTGCCAGAAATAGCACAAAATGGACGGGGCGCGATCAACCCAGCAACATCATACATTTCACCTAATCGCATTACTCCTGGAACATAATTACAATCACAATGACGGATTGTACCGATACTACCTTCAAATGTGCAGAAGTAACAACTGGGCACTGCAACAGCAATACGCGTTTCACACGCTGCGGCGAAAAGAGAAACAGTTCCTCCTCCAGAATTACCGGTGATTGCAATCCGTTCTGAATCTATCGGAAGCATGTCAATAGCCCAATCAATGAGGCGTGACATATCCCAGACTCTCTCACCAATTGGGGTACGTCCAACAAGTATATCATGCACCAATTGATGTCGACATGAATGTGTGTTATTGTTATTTCTATCTGCATCTGTGCGTGTTTCACCGAAGGCGCGCGTTGTTGGAGCAATTGCGATATATCCTTCCTCAACGACAGCCTGACGTGCGATATCGCGTTCACCTTCCAACATTTCCTGTTCTTCTTTTTCAGAGTGCGCTATTCCTGCATAGATATGCGGATGATTATGTCCGTGTGGTGTAAGTATCAAAGGTAGTTTTTCTTCAATCGTCTTTGGCTTTAACAGATAGAACGGCAATGGCACTGTCGGTTCTACCGATAGATACCAACTTTCTCGAATATGATCATCCATATCTAATGTATCTAATTGTTCTGCCTTTGGGACATATCCAGCGAGGTCAGATTCCATATTGTCTAAACCGAGTATCTCCCGTAATTCAGGACGAAAGTTGGCTTGCCATGATACGAAACCTTCACGTGTAGTTGCTTTGAATTCATACTTCCTTGGTACGGTTGAATATAGGGTTTCAAAATGTTTATCTGCGTTATACATAAATGTTCTCCTCATGTGAAAATGCAGGTAAAAAATTTATTCTTGTTTGATTATATCCTATTTTCGTTTTTCAATGTTGAATTTTGGACATAACCGTTTATATGGACAGATACACTTACTTAATGTTACTATATAAAAAACTGATGAAGGAGATGGAAATCATGAAACAATCGGTAACATTTCAATGCTTATATCTAATCCTGCTTTTTTTAATGGTTGCCATATTGCCAGCGTACTCAATAGATGTAACCGTTGGACTATTGGCAGGAAGCAACAATCTCGGTGAAGTTGAAGAGGCTGCCTACAACTGGGCAGAGGATAATTATCAGTCTACAATACTTATAGCAAACGATAATGGTACTTTCAAAACTGATGGAGGTACTACTAAGAAATTAGATGATTATGCTGTGTTATGACTTTTTTATACAGAAACGAATCAGTTACCAGCACCATTTCTTACGGATGCAACCAAAAAGTCTATTCTTAACTATTTGGAAGCAGGGGGTGCTATATTTCTTTCAGCACTTGGTCTTCGTTATGTTGTAGACATAGGTGTTGATGAAGGAAATGTAAGAGTCTTTCAACCACTTGGTAAAGGTCCTCCTGAAATTGGTATAAAACCAACAGATGATTTCAAAAACCATCCTGTTTATAAAGGACTTGATTCCGGCAAACCGATCTTCCTCACCAGCATGGATCAAGCAGGTTTTACTGCAGATTTCATTAATTTTAAAGCGAATCCTCCAGCTGGCAACATACTTGGTACAAAAACTCGAGGAGGTGGTGCAGGTGGCGGTGAACGTCCTTTTGTTGAATATGAGGTGGAAGACGGTAAAATCATCACGCTTGGACATCATAATGGTGTCTACACTGATACAAAGTCCCCAGAAAGCGATAATCTGAGAAAACTCACGATGAATGTGCTTAATTATCTTGGTGAGAATTCTGCATTCTTCGCTGTAGATCCGAACGGGAAATTGGCAACTACATGGGGAAATTTGAAGTCACAATAATGATAACATTCTTCTTTACTGATAAATCTCAAACCCGTAACATTATTATGTTACGGGTTTGCTTATATATGGTGTAAATCGTTATGACGAGTAATTGCAGCCTACAAAATCGTATTATTATCCGTTTCTGTAGTAGTATTTGTGTTTGTATTTGATGGATTTAGGCTTGAGTGATGCATAACCCAATATACTGCTGCGACAAATACACCACCAAGAAGTGTTGCTATATACCATACTCCCGGTAAAACAAAAAGTCGATTTCTAATACGTTGTGCATCTTTGAATACAGCTGCAGCAAAGGTAAGGTGTACTATTGCAGTCAGAATCCAGAAAGAGATTATCCAGATCATTCCAATATTCATAAGACCTGGAATATTTAATCCGCCAAAATTAATATTCATAGTCATTTCCTCATTCAATAATTGATTTAGTATACAGTGTTTATTTCAGGTTTCAATTCGTGTTACAAATATCCTTTGACAATGTAGCCTGTTTTTGTTACTATGATTGTTATGAATTTATCAGAAATCCAAAATGTTTTATCAACATTAAATCTTGATGCTTGGTTGCTCTATGATTTTCGGGGTATCAACCCGATTTCTCAAAAAGTTGCGGGCTTATCGGATGCACATATTACGAGACGTTGGTTCTGCTTGATACCTGCACAAGGAGAACCGAGTTGGCTAATTCATCGCATAGAAACATCAAACTTCACGGATGTTCCTGGGAGTGTCTCTTTATATGCGGGTTGGCAGGAACTCAACGAAGAGATGCCTAAAATCCTTGCTGGTGTGAAGTCGGTTGCGATGGAGTATTCGCCTAATGGATCGATTCCTTATATCTCACGCGTTGATGCAGGGACATTAGAGTGGGTGCGTAGTTTCGGTGTGGAAATTAGTTCATCTGGTGAGCTTGCACAATATGTGGAAGCTCGGTTGACCGAAACACAGTATGAGGGACACCTAAAGTCTGCACAACAAGTGCTGCAAGCAAAAGACTATGCTTTCGCTTGGATTGGCGACCAACTAAAGTCAGGTAGAACAATCACCGAATATGATGTTCAACAACAGATTCTCAACCAGTTTGATGTGAATGGTTTAATTACAGATCATCCTCCAATTGTTGCTGTTAATGCTAACAGCGGTAATCCACATTACGCGCCATCTGTTTCCGATTCATCAGAAATAAAAACAGGTGACTTTATTCTAATTGATCTCTGGGCAAAGCAGATAGAACCTGATGCGGTTTTCGCTGATACCACTTGGGTAGCTTATGCTGGTACAACAGTTCCTGATCGTTATATTGAAATATTTGATATAGTCAGAGAGGCACGTGATAGAGCAGTTGCGTTCATCCGTGAGAAATGGGACGCGAATGAACCGATCCCCGGTTATGCTGTTGATGATTGTGTACGTGGATATATAACCGATAAAGGCTATGGAGATTATTTTATACATCGTACAGGACACAACATCGGCACCGTAATTCATGGCAACGGTGTTAATTTAGATAATCTTGAGACTCAAGATGAACGTGTACTGATTGAGGGTATCTGTTTTTCTATTGAACCGGGTATCTATCTTAGCGATTTCGGCGTGAGGACTGAAATTGACGTCTTTCTAACCGGAGCTGGGAGAGATGGCGTAAAATTGACAACCTCGCCCGTTCAAAATCAGGTATTGCCTCTGCTGTGACTTTATAATTTCTTTTCTTCAAATCATTTAATATGTGCGAGAAGTAAATTCGTGTATTGAGTATCCACTGTTCCGCATAGGCGGTTGCGAGTAGTGGCAGTGCAATTGATAAACGTGGTGTGTTTAGCAGCCACTGTTCCGCATAAGCAGCGAAGTCGGTTTCAACGAGTCCTGCACATCCGAGTGTATAGATAGCAAAGCGTTTGTCATCGCGCTGATCTTCCCTGACATTAAGTGGAGTTTTTAGTGACATACGTCTTTCACTGTCTATCTCAAATACAAAGAAAAAGTAATCTTCGTTGTGTCCAAGATATCCGATTTCCACATGGAGTTGATGATGTTCTTCAGTATGGATTGGAATCGCCTCAAGATCACGTTTGATTAAGATTGGATATAGGGCTGTGAAAAAGATTTGTTCGTAGCCAATTGGATGTTCAACATGGTTGAGTATATCTAAAAGAATTTTTTGGTCTTGTTGTTTGAGTTCAAGACAACATTTTGAAAACACTTCATCTCTTAATGAATGCATTTCGGGTGGTGCATTTTCAACAAGAGGATTCAGTTCTCGTATCAATTTTAGGATGCCTCTGCGTTTTGGTATAACCCGCCATAGACACCATCGTGTGAGAGCCTGCCATGTTTCCTTCTCGCGTAATAAAGACAGAAACCCCAACACAGCGTTTGTAATTCGTCGAAAGATGCTTTCTGATGCAAGACCTTTTCTTTGTTGAGCCATAATTTTTTGACATTTCTCCCTAAATATGTTATATTAAACGGGATACTATGAGATTTATTCAATTACTGATGATTTAGCCGGAGTGGTGAAATCGGTAGACGCACTGGACTCAAAATCCAGCGGACCCTAGGTCCATGTCGGTTCGAGTCCGACCTCCGGCATTCTGCGATGGTTTCTATAGCCATCGCTTTTTCCATTTATAGTAAAACCATAATTATTTGCATACTACGGTAGGTTCGGTTAGTAAACCGAATCTGTGTAAAGAGTGTGGTTAGATGAAGATTAAGAAATAGATTCGGTAATTTACTATTGAAGTCCAGCGCGCTTACAAAGCGCGCCTACAGGTATTGAGAAATTAATATTACCGAAAGAATAAATTAATCTTCATGAAACCGCATCTACCGAGGCGTGTACACTTATCGGGAATCGGAGTTCCCTCCTACAACATCATGAAACTACATTGCGATAATTTTCCGCATACGTTTTGCAAGATCTATTTGTGCTTCCCTATCTCCACCGACTTCGTGAACGACATAACCGTCATATCCAACTGCCCGGAACGCTTCCATGACTGCTGACCAATCTGTATCACCATCTAACAGGTTTGTGAAGCGATGTTGTCCCCGTGAGAAATCCTTGAAATGCACACGTTTGATACGATGTGCCAGTTCACGAATCCAATGTTCGGGATATCCGTAAGCCATCATGTTAGCAGTATCCAGATAAGTGCCTACCCAATCGCTGCCGATTTCATCTACGATTTCTCGCATCTCCTTCGGACTAAGTAGGAATTTGTTCCAGACGTTTTCCAGACCAATTGCGACTTTATGTTTTTCTGCTGAAGGTGCGAGGTCTTTTAAAATACCGACAAGATTATCCCATACCTGCTGATATGTACCCTCAACATTGAGCTGACCTGGGTGTAATAATATCCCACCGACTCCGAGTGCTCCTGCTACTTCTAAACCGCGCGCCAACGATTTTGTGCCGTTGTTACGTTGTTCTGCATCCGGACTGAGAAGATTGCCACGATTTGCATATCCTGCTGTGATACTTGCAATCTCTATACCAGCGGAATCGCATTTTGCAGCGATGCCTTGTAATTCCGCATCGCTCATGTTTATGTCAGTGTCTTTACCTTCTCCAAAGGTAAGCTCAACTGCATCATAACCCGCATCTTGACAGAGTTTGAGTGTATCATCCAGTGACATATTTCCAAGAATGATTTGGGTAACGCCTATTTTCATATTAGTTCAGTTTCTCCTTTTCTGCGTGGAATTGTGTCGGTGTCAATGTTTGTATACAAAGGTAACGCGTTTCAAGACACTGTGGACATCGTAGTTCCACATAAAACGTTTCGTTAAATATATCGTCTATCCAGTCGATAAGTTTGTTTTGCGTGTTTCCTAAGAATTGCTGTAGTACTTCATATTTGCGATCACAATCCGGACATATTTGTATATCTTTCCCAATGTCAATTTTGTCTAACCATCCCATTGTTGTCTGTATCCTAAATGTTGGTACTAAGGGATTATTTGTTTATACATTTTCAGGAGTCATGGCAAATTGTGAAACAGATTTAAGATAGCGACTTGGTATGCGTGCCTTTACGTGAACAGCATCTTCAGCGTATTCTGTTCCAATAACTGTTCCGTGCTTATAGAGTAGATCTAACACTTTACCATCTTTATATGGTATCTGTAGGTTCAGCATTGCTCCGTGTGAAGCGAACCGTTCTGCTAAAGATTGCATTAAATCTGAAATACCATCTCCCCGTTGTGCTGATATTGGGATTGCATCTTTGTAACGTGTTTGAAGTATGTGTAATAGGTCTTCCGATTCAAGTTGGTCAATTTTATTGAAAACCATTATCATGGGAATCTCATCTGCGTCTAATTCTGTAAGGACATTATCTACAGCAGCGATTTGTGCTTCTGCTTCCGGATGGCTTATATCTACAATATGCAACAACAAATCTGCTTCAGTTACCTCTTCCAACGTTGCTTTGAACGCTGCAACAAGTTGGTGAGGTAACTTTTTGATGAAACCAACAGTATCACTTAACAGGATGGTTTGATTTTCAGGTAACTTTACCCTTCGGGTTGTTGAATCTAAGGTAGCAAACAGTTTATCTTCAGCAAGGACGTTTTCACCTGTGAGCGTATTAAAGAGTGTTGATTTTCCTGCATTTGTATATCCTACGAGAGAAACTTTGATTTTATCAGATCGGTTTTGTCGTTGAACTTGTCTACGTTTTTCAACTGTAGCTAATGACTTTTTGACCTGTGCGATTTGTCTACGAACCCATCTTCGGTCCATTTCCAGTTGTGTTTCACCGGGTCCGCGAAGTGCACCACTACCACTGCCACCACTGGTTGCGATTCGTGAAAGGTGTGTCCACATACGTGTGAGTCGTGGTAATGCATATTCTAATTGTGCTAACGCAACCTGTAAACGTGCTTCACTTGTTAATGCGCGTTGGGCAAACACCTGTAGAATAAGTCCTGTCCTGTCAACGGTGGCTATATCGAGTGTGTTTTCAATGTTTCGCGTTTGTGCAGGTGATAATTCTTCATCAAAGATTATAGCATCCGCTTCCAGTTCTTCTGCGACTCCTTTTAGTTCTTCAACCTTACCCTCACCGATAAAATATGTCGGATTTGGCACATTTCGGTGTTGAATGGTTTCACAAACGACATCAATACCGGCTGTTTCTGTGAGTTGTCGCAGTTCTTGTAGAGATTCCTCAGTTTCATGGAGTAGGTTATCTCGGAGTTTTATGCCAACAAGTATTGCCCGCGACGGTGGATTAGGTGGTTGTGTATCATAAAGTTGTTGCATGTTCTCTCCTATTTTGAACTGTAACGGATATAATTATACGGTATATACAGTTTAACAGATTCGATTGGCATTTTCAACTAAATCTTTGTTTGGTCAGAGGTATTTAGTTTCAAGAATTCTGCAACATTTTTTACAAACGTGAATGTAAAAAAGTTAGAATGGTATGTGAGAATACGGGCGAGGGAACCTCGCCCCTACGATATTGCTTTTTTGAACCAGGATTTTCAGGATTGAGAGTTCGATGTATTGTAGTCTGTTTCACAGGATGACAACATATCATATCGTAACGCTGTTGCTGGATGGCACAAACTGGAAAGTTTGTGCTACGGAGGGGGATGCAGTGTTGTCAGAATTACGGATTACACAAATTACAAAGCGACAATTGAATGCTTCAGGGTTTGCAAATGATTATGCTTGACAATATAAGGTATAAATATTATACTTAATCAAGGAATTATTATTCCAGATATTGAAAGGATAGCCAGTAGTTTACGGCATATAAGAACTATATGAATCTTGGACTCACGGATAAAATTGCGGTTGTAGGTGCGTCAAGTAAAGGACTTGGCAAAGCAATAGCCCTTGGTTTGGCACAAGAGGGAGCAAAAGTCACCATCTGTGCAAGGAATATTGATACACTTGAGACAACAGCGGAAGAAATACGGAAACAGACAGGAACCGAAGTGTTGGCAATACCGACAGATGTGAGTGAATCGGAACAAGTTGATGCACTGATAACCAAAGCGATATCCCATTTTGGGGGTATCGATATTTTAGTTAATAACGCAGGTGGTCCCAGAGCAGGTCGTTTTGATGACCTGTCTTCAGAAGATTATCTGAGTGCGGTACATCTGAATTTGATGAGCACGATAAACTTATGTCGCGCTGTTGTGCCAACGATGCGTGAACGTGGCGGCGGTCGTATTATCAATCTGACCTCTGTTTCAGTTAAACAACCCGTAGATGGTCTTATGTTATCTAATATGGCACGAACAGGTGTCATTGGTTTTGCTAAAACTCTTGCCACTGAACTTGCCCCGGACAAAATATTGATAAATAATGTATGTCCCGGAATCATTTTCACTGATCGGATTAAGCAGTTGGCGACGGTGCGTGCTGAAGAGGCAGGAATATCGTTTGAAGATGCACTTGAGAAAATGACTGCAGATATCCCCCTTGGAAGAATTGGTGATCCGGAGGAGTTTGCTAATCTGGTCGTTTTTCTTGCTTCAGAACGCGCAAGTTATATCACTGGTGCAACGATTCAAGCGGATGGCGGTATGGTGAAGTCCTTGCTGTAATTGAGTGTCAGTGAATTAAGCATAATATCTGATGTTTTAGATTCCATTACTGATTACCGATATACTTAAAGAAATGCACAATGTTAGTATCTGTACTTATTCCAGCGTATAATGAAGAGCAAACGATCCGACAGGTACTTGATAATGTGCAGGCACTTCCTATTGAAAAACAGATAATTGTTGTTGATGATGGGTCAACGGATGGAACTTACTCCATTCTTGAGGAAATACAGAAAGATAGTGATATAACTCTTGTTCATTACGATGAGAATCGTGGTAAAGGATATGCCATTCGGAGTGGTATTCCACATATCAAGGGTGATTCTGTTGTAATACAGGATGCTGATATGGAGTTATGTCCTAAGGATATATTACAGTTGGTAGAACTGTTAAGAGAAGAAGAAACCGAAGTGGTATACGGTTCAAGGTTTATGAAGGGGAGAGGAAACGCAAGTCTACACAACTTTCTTGCTAATCGAATTCTTGCCTTTTACACCAATTGTCTCTATGGCAGTCGTATCACGGATGAATCGACTGGTTATAAAGCATTTTCAGCCGACTTGATTAAGATTCTAAATCTGACATGTGAAGGATTTGAGTTTTGTCCTGAAGTTACAGCAAAGATATTACGAGCAGGGTACAAGATTCATGAAGTTCCTGTATCCTATTTTCCTCGTACAAAAAAGGAGGGTAAAAAACTCCGTTTTTGGTCAGATGGACTATATGCTGCATGGACATTGTTGAAGTATAGGTTTACATCTAAGAAAAAGATCTTTAATAATTAGACGCATTATTTATAACGTTGATATATATATTTGGAGGTTAAATTAAGGATTATGAATAAAAAGTTGATTCTTGCTACATTACTTGTCTTGTTTATGGGTGTGTTTTCACATTTAGCAATTGCCCATGATGATAATTCAACATTATTGGAGGATGTGAACAGTGATGGGGAAGTTAACATCTTAGACCTTGTACTTGTTGCGAATGCGTTTGGACAATCTGGCGATAGAACTTCAGCAACAAATCCTGATGTGAATCGTGATGGTATTGTGAATGTTCTTGACCTTGTTCGTGTTGCGAATCGTTTTGGTGAAACTGAACAAAATGATAATTCAACATATCATGAAATTCAGGATAATATCTTTGATAAAAGCTGTGCGAATGGTGCATGTCATGCCCCTCCGATGAATTCAGCGGACTTGAACCTTATTTACGGTCAGTCATATCAAGATTTAGTCAACCGTGTTCCAAGGAATGCCACAGCTGCAGAAGCGGGAATGAAGTTAATTGATCCTGGTAATCCTGATAATAGTTTTCTGTTAACAAAGTTATTGGGACCAGAAAATCCTAACTTAGGTGGACGCATGCCGTTTGGTGGTGGTCCTCTACACAATGGTAAGATTGATGCGATTCGGACTTGGATAGCTGCAGGTGCACCCCGTGAAGGTAAAGTTGCTGGAGTAGGTGATTTAGGGGTGCTTCGTGACCCAGAAGAAGTCTTCAATCCTCCCCCGCCACCTCCACCTGGTGAAGGATATCAAATTCATTTACCCCAATTTAAAATTGAACCGGGTACTGAACGTGAAGTCTTCTATGCAACCCAAATCAAAGATGAGAATGGACAACCGATAGAAGGTGATATTTTCATTAACAGAGTAGAGATTTTTTATCCATCTGGAAGTCATCATTTCATAGTGTACCGACTTACACAGGAAGGTATTGAAAAAGGGATTCAAAAAATTGGAGTCAATCCCAGCATCGCTGTAAATCCTGATCACGAATTCCGAGAACTTGATCCAGATGACCCACAGACTCTGGGTAATTTTGGGGTAGATAGGCTTTTTGTTGTAGGAACACAGACAGATGATACACTCTTTGAATTTCCTGAAGGCGTGGGATTGCGTCTGCCGGGGGATACGGTCTACGACTTGAATTCACACTATATCAATCTTCTTGGCGATGAGACATTGATTGGGGAAACTTATGTCAATATCTATACTATTCCTGAAGAGGAAGTCAAGTATGAAGCGGTTGAGATTTTTGTATCTAATAGGTCAATCAATGTTCCACCGGGGACAACACGCGTCACAAAATTGACTTGGTATGTTGAAGACGAATTGGAACGTCGTGGACACGATCCTGATACTGAAATATTTGTTTTCTTACTTACATCACACATGCATAGACATGGTGAATTGTTTGAGATATTTCAAGATTCTACTGGAGAACTGTTACACCGAAGCATTGCGTATGATGATGCTCCGATTACTCTATTCGATCCTGTTCTTGTCTTAGATGTAGGTGACGGTCTCAATTTCCAGTGTACCTTTAATAACTATGATAAGAATGTCCCACTTCAATTCGGACTTACATCTGAAGACGAGATGTGTATTATATTTGGATATTACTTTATCCCTGTAGAAAAGGCAGGAGATATTATTGAATAAGAGTGCTGTGTATTGAACTAAACAGTGTTTTATTTCTAATCAAGTTTCCCCGTGTCTACAAATGCAGGCACGGGGAAACCTATATGGTATTTGTATAATAGAAAGATATTATGTCTAATCTTCCTACATCAGGCAACTTCATGGATGCACTTACACATCGCATTTTGGTGTGTGATGGTGCGATTGGTACAGAACTTAGGAGACAGATATCTACTTTCCTACCATGTGTGGATGCATGTAATATCTCTGATGAATATGCAGAGGAAGTCGTCAAAATACATCGCTCTTACGCAGCTGTAGGTGCTGATGTTATCCAAACCAATACCTATCAGGCAAATAGAGAGGCGTTAACTACTCACGGATATGGTGACCAAGTTGAACAGATTAACCGTGCAGGAGTGAGACTTGCACGTCGTGGTGCTGGTGAAACGTGTTTTATCGCTGGTTCTGTTGGACAAATTACATTTCAAACTGAAGATGCATCTGAATCTATCGTAGAACCTTCAACAAAGCAGATTCGTCAATTATTCAAAGAACAAATGGACGCGCTTGTTGATGAAGGCGTTGATCTGCTTGTTTTAGAAACGTTTGTGTCTACTAAACAGGCGACAATTGCCACGAAACAGGCTCTAACCTATGATATACCTGTTGTCGTAGAGATTAGTGGTATATCTGGTGGCACTGTAGGAACAGGTTTGGATGTTCGCGTCTTTGCTCAGGAGTTGGAACAACTCGGTGCACATGCGGTCGGTGTCAATTGTAGAGGTCCACATGACCTTGTTCAAGCGATGGAACTTATTTCACCTGTTATCAAAGCACCGCTTGTTGTACAACCAAATGCGGGTAATCCGAGGGTAGAACAGGGAGAGATAGCTGTTTCATATACCGTAGGAGCGGATGTCTTCACCGACTATGTTCACAAGTTAATTAAACTTGGCGCGAATATGATTGGTGGATGTTGTGGTACAACTCCAGAATATATTGCAAGAATAAGAGGGGTTGTTGCAGACCAAAAACCTGTAAAACGACAGACACGCATTTTTGTTTTACCCAAGAGTTCTCCATCAAATAAGGCACAGAGGGATAATCCTGTACAACAAGTATTTGAAACTCGTCAACGGATTGTAAGCGTAGAAGCACGAGCGAATACGTTTCCCCAGTTACGGGCATTACTGAAAGAAGCAAAAGTAATGGCAGAATTGGGTGTAGATCTATTTGATGTCACTGATAACTCAGGTGCCGCCGTGAATATTGGTGCTGTAGGTACTGCATTTCGACTTCAGCAGGAAACTCACATTCCTACACTTATCCACTGGACAACTCGATCTCGCAATCTTATCAGTATACAGTCGCATCTGTTGGAGGCAGAGGCATTAGGAATTCGCGGCATAGTTGCACTATCTGGAGATCATCCGAAGGCAGGTCCGTTTGAATCAGCAAGTCTTGTGCCAGATGTTCGTGGGGCAGTGCAACTGATGAAACTTATATCTCGATTGAATCGAGGTGAACTTGCGGATGGATCATCTATCGGAGATCCCTGTGGATTCTATTATGGTGGTGGATACACGATTGCAGAAAACCTTGATCCTCATGTTAAGCATCTAACAAATAAGGTATCAGAAGGTGCCAAATTTGCTTACACTCAACCTGTATGGACTTTTGAAGACATTATCCGTGCGCAACAAGCAGCAGAACACCTTAACATCAAAATTCTTTACGGTATTTTGCCGTTAACGAGTTACCGCAGTGCATCCTACCTGAGAGACAATTTAGGTCTTTATATACCACAGTTGATTGTAGATAAATTTCGTGACCTTGGAGATACAGCAGGAAAGGAACTTGGAATGAAGTTGACACTTGATTTGATTAGAGAAATCCGTAATCAGAACTCAATCCCAATTGATGGTATTTATCTTATTCCTCCTGCACGTCTGAATTGGAGAAACAGACGTAGTGTCATTTCAGAAATAGTCAAAACCTACCGTTAGCAATTCCCTCAAAATCCTCGCGGACACTATGAACACATTTGATAAGAAAAAAACTACGACACTCATCACAGGACGTGCCCTACTTTTAGGTGTTCTGTTGATTCCTATAAATGTCTATTGGATGACATTAGTCGAAGTAAAATACTATTCACTTGATGGTTCATGTCTACCGCTCTTTATTCAACCTATATTCATTATGTTTGTATGTGTAGTGGCTAATGTGCTATTGAAACGTATTGCCCCACGTCGAATGCTTCAACAAGGTGAGTTGCTTACAGTGTATATCATGGTTGCAATCTCTTGTACGTTTGCTGGACACGACACGATGCAGAATATGTTTGGGAGTATTGCTCATCCTTTCCGATTTGCAACAGAAGAGAATGAGTGGAAGACGCTATTTTTTCAATATTTACCTACATGGCTTACAGTTTCTGATCCACAGAGTTTGCAAGGGTTTTATGAAGGAGAAGCTAAATTCTATACAAATCACAACTTAACCGTTTGGGTGAAACCGTTGTTATTCTGGGGTCTGTTCTTCCTAATAATGATGTTTATGATGCTATGTATAAACACACTTGTTAGGAAACGATGGGCAGAGCAGGAGAAGTTAGCATATCCGATTATTCAGCTTCCTTTACATCTATCAGAAGCTGGAGGGAGTAGTCTGCTAAATAATCGGATGATGTGGGCAGGATTCAGTATTGCTGTGGCAATTGGTATGATCAATGGCATTCACTATCTATTTCCGCAGTTTCCTGAAATACCTTATATTAAGCGTACTGCTGTCTTTCAAAATATCTTTACTGAACGACCTTGGAGTGCCATCCGAGGAACGCGTATATCAGTTTATCCATTCGCGGTTGGATTAGCGTTTTTCCTACCGTTGGATTTATCTTTTTCCTGTTGGTTTTTCTTTGTCGTGCGGTTAGCAGAATATGTGATTGCTGCTGCACTCGGAACACGTTATTTTCCTGCACTAAACGAACAAGCGTATGGTGCATGGGTGGCACTTTTCATTCTTGCAATTTGGGTGACCCGCCGTCATCTGAAAGAGGTATTTAAGAAAGCACTCGGTTTTAAATCCTCTCTTGATGATACAAACGAACCGATGTCGTATCGTGCTGCGTTGATGGGTATTTTAGGATCGTTAATTGCACTCGGTATATTTGCGAACATCGCGGGCATGGCGTTATGGATTGCGTCAATCTTCTTTGGTATCTATTTTCTACTCTCCTTTGCCATTACACGAGTTCGTGCTGAACTCGGTACACCGCATGAGATATACTTTGTCAATCCCCATGATATGTTGGCGATGGTTGGAGGTACTCGTCGGTTTGATCCAAGCAGCCTTACGATTATGTCTCTTTTCTATTGGTTCAATCGTGGGTATCGTAACCACCCGATGCCGAACCAGATAGAAGCATTTAAGTTAGCAGAATCAACTGGGATGGGCAACAGACGTTTATGGATAGCAATGTTAATCGCCATTGTAATTGGTATTATTGCAACTTTTTGGGCTAATCTTGACATAACGTTCCGCAACGGTGCGGTAGCGAAGGCAGGTGGATTTAAAGGATGGGTTGGAAGGGAATCATTCGGACGGCTACAAAGGTGGTTACATAATCCATCTGAACCAAATGCCGTTGGGATTAGTTTTATGGGTATTGGGGCATTACTGACATTTGTTATGATGTATATGCGTATGACTTTTTTGTGGTGGCCCTTTCATCCTGCAGGCTATGCACTTGCGATTAGTTTTGCGATGGATTACTTCTGGTTTGCGTTTTTTGTCGCATGGTTTTTGAAATTGATGATATTACGTCACGGTGGATTGAGATTGCACAGACGCGTAGCACCGCTATTTTTGGGGTTAATATTAGGGGATTATGTCATTGGAAGTATTTGGGCAATAATTGGTCCAGTCTCCGGTCTACGCACATATAAGATATTCATTTGATGTTTCCTTCATATCTATTTTCAGAATGTATGACATTTATGTTAAGACTTATTGATTCCCAGGACTATTTAGTTTTAAGATTTCTAAGTAGATGCGTGTTACTAAGGGTTTATATTGTATGTCGGATAAAGTATTGCGACACCCGACATACAAAGTATCCTATTGAATTCTGACGGCTCCCAAACCTAAAGGATTGGGTTCCTTAAGTCATCTTCTCACGCCTTGCGTCCTTTGAAGATGTGGGCATCTTTTATTGTCTTATAGACAACTCACTTGGGTTTAAGCCAAGTTTACCGTGCAGCAACTGCATGGGTGCCCGCCAAAGCACGACTAACGGAGAATATATG
>JAJDWI010000120.1 GCA_022825665.1 Candidatus Poribacteria bacterium | reverse complement strand
CATATCATTGTAGTCAATGTGATGTTTCAATAGATAGAGATGTTAACGCTGCAATAAACCTTAGAAACCTCGCGGCAGGGCATGCTGAGAGCCTAAACGCCTGTGGATAACGTGTTAGACTACACTTTGTAGCAGTGTTAGGCGAAGCAGGAAATGTCATTTAGAGATAAAACTCTAATGTGAGAACAAAAGAACCCCCATGCTTTAGCTGGGGGAGTATGTCAGTCAGTCAATAGGTAGTTAATAATAATCTCGGCTGTAACTATGCCTTTTGGGTTGTCACCATGGTGTGTCTGGTGAACCATTGCCAACCTTCCACGATTTCCATCTCGTAGGATTATAGGGTCTGCGAAGTTACCTTTATCATCACCCGTATTACTTGCGAATATTTTTTCGGCATACCACTCAGATCCGAGTTGTTCGATAGGGAACGGTCTGTCAGATTCAAAATTTACTAAACTCGGTGTTAATGTCTTTCCGCTATCCGTTACATGCATAAGCAGGTGGTCAAAAAACTCAACATTGATATCAATGTTGGGAAGATCCATTATATTTTGTAAAGGTGCTTTGTAATTGGGTGTCTCGTCTGAACTATAGTATCCAAAGTAATCTCCCTGATTCAGTATCGTATCACCATCCGTTGTTTCAATCCAGTTTTCAACAATAGAACCTTCAGACTGTGTATTTCCCGTAGTATAGATTGTAGTAGGTAAAACGCCATATAGGATGCAAATATTTACGACATCGTTTGCTGTTGTCTCAATCATCCAGTTGCTAATGTCCTCCTCACTATCTGTAATCACCGCTGTAATTCCGTGAGCACCCAATAGTTTTTTGGTTGTTTTTGCTTCATCTATTGCATTTTCCAATGTTAACCATGATGCACTCCCTGTATAAATCACTACATCTACTGGTTTATTTGCTGGTTTTACACTTGATACACTGGATACGTTCGGTGTCTTTTCTTTCTGAACTTTAGCACAATTTATTAGAAAAACCAAACAACAGCATAGAATGACAAAAACCATCCTTTGAGATCTCCGCATTTAATATTCTCCTGAAGTATATCGTGAATAAAATTAACCGATGTTCTGTTCAGTCTATGATTTACACAGACGACATGAACTCTTGAATTGTGTTGTCTATATTCTGCGACATTATTCTAATACCATTTCTAATTGACAAATTGTCATAATGTCCTGTAGGTCGGGTTTCGTTCCTCAACCCCATAGGTGTCAACTTATGGATTATGTTTTCGTTTGAAATGTATTTGATAGTGCTTGTTGTCAGAATCACTGAAAGCACTGAAGACGCGGAAGACACTGAAGGGTTTTGGTATATCAATGTCTCTTTGTAAGGTCTGAAACCCAACAGCGTTATGCCGCGATTCTGACAGATTGCGCTGCTTTTTGTGCGTGGCGTTCTGTGGAATCAGGTAGACATATCGGAGGTCGCTAAACTTGCACCGACGTGCGGGACTCTATGTGAGCATGCGGGCGAGGAAACCTCGCCCCTACGGAGAATGTCCAAGACGCAATGAATTGCGCGACTACAAACACAACTTGTCCTTAAGTTGACACCTTTATAAAGCCAAATTGACCTCTTAATGTTTTGATTAGTTTTCCACTGTCTATATTCCATAAACGAATTTTACCCTCCAAACTTCCATTTGCAAGTATTTTTGCATCCGGACTGAAGGCAATACTTTCAAGCAGTGAAGATGGTTGATAACGTGTGTTGACAGCAATGTGACTGTGCTTCACTATATGTCCAGTAAGCGTTTTTTTTAGTTGAGCTGTATTTACATCCCAAAGTTGTATTGGTGAATCATGGTACAGGATAGCAAGTGTTTTTGCATCGTGACTTAGATGAATATTTTGCCCATAATTAAATTCTCTAAATTCTATATGAAATTTTAACAAATTCTGTTTCCCTGTATTATTTATCCTAATGTTATATTCATCTTCGGTAGTTGCGGAAGTCCTACCATCAGGACTATACGCAGTTATAATATCTATACCACCGTATTGTTTATCCTGTTTTTCTATCCTTTCTTTTTTTCCATGCCATAATTCAATAGTTGCTTTCTCCGAATCTATGGTTAGTGTTTGCCTATCATTACTATAGGATACATTATTGTGCATGCTTATCATCTTATGCTCCACAGAGGAAACATTCCACATGAGGATTAACTTATTCTCAGTCTCACTTACAATCGTCTTTCCATCAATACTAAATGTAGTATTCGTAATGCTATGTGCCATGGGTCCAACGCGAGTAAAGGTAATAGGAAGTAAGTTAAGTTCCTGATAATCTTTGGTGTCATATAACCAAATTCCTATAGAGCTAACGACTGCGAATAACTTACCGTCAGGGGAATACAGAATATCCGTGATATGACCTTTACCAAGACGTGTCTTTGCGCCATTGGGCAGACTCATTTGTGTGTAATTATTAGCGAAACATCTCAACATAAATGTCGTTGATATTGCACTGAGTAGAGTAATACATAAAATGAATCTAAGGTAACGGTTTATGGTTCTCATCTCATCGGTCTCCGTTAATTGACATTGAACTCAGGTTAACAGTTTCACTCAACATGTATCAGTTGGAACTTGTGCGCTGCTTCTTCTAAACCAACAAACCGACTATAAATAGCGACGTGACTTAGTTTACCGTCCCAGTTTCTGCCACCACTTGCTTCATCGCCAAAAAGAAGCGGATATAATTCCCAATTGCTGAAGTTTCCTTGAATTCCGTTACCAGAGTGAACTAATTCACCATCAACATAGCAGTAAATATTTCCAGGAAAGTAACTGACGATGACATGCATCGGTTTGCCTGATTCTATCTCACCGAAAGAAAACTCACTACCTTGTCCATTCTCTCCAGTACGAGGTGTACGTATCCGAATAGCAAAACGGTTTCCGTCTTGTCCAAGTGTGAAGTTGCGATGTGTGACATCTTTAGATAATGTGATAATTCGCGCTGGACCGCTCTGTTTCAAGTTATCTGTCGTAACAAGAAATTCAATTGTTAATTGATTGCTTTCTTTACAAGCATTCAGTAGTACCTCGTTAATATTGTTAGCAAGGAACGATCCATTTGATATATCCATCTGGCCATCTTCAGTGACTTTTGCATCACCCTGTGCTTCAATTTCATTGCTGTCCTCAAGCGTGCTGTGCCAGAGAAACTGGAGTCCGTCACGGGAACCGGGAAATACTGTATGATTGCCTATATCAGCGGGTACGGCTGGTAACACATTAATAGTGAGTGCTGTCGTTGATGACGATCCTTCCGTATCAGTAACAGTGAGTATCGCAGTGTATTGACCAAGTTTTTCATAGACGTGTGTAGGATTTGATTGAACAGATGATGTACCATCACCAAAAACCCATTGTTGTTTCAAATTGCCGTCAGCCGAGAAAGCGACTGTTAACGGCGCACTGCCTGTCAGAGCATCGGCAGATGCTTTTGCTTCAGGACGAAGTTTTTCTGCCGGTGCGTAAGGTGTAAAACGATATGCAAAATCATTGCGATGTGTAGCGAATGTATATTCTCCTGGTTGTGCAGTACCAATTGGGAGTATCTTCATGTTCCACGTATCTACACCATCTATTTTATAAGGTTTGTCTCCGTGGAGTTCGACTGTTACCGTCTGGGGTTCAGTTGTATAAACGAGATAGTATTCATCCTGTTTTGCGAGGACATATTTGCCTTTGTCGTCTCCAACAGGTTCAAGTGTATTAAATGGAGGGGCGTCTGCCATAAAGTCCTTGAGAAAAGCGATACGAGGTGGACTTTCACCGCGAAGCACACCACCCTTTGCCCACCACAATAGGTCTTCAGGATGTTTGTATGTTTCTCCATGTCCTACGTAGCACCCAGAAACAGTACCTGCCCAAAAGTGTTGCACCATCTGTTGAGCGGTAATATTTCCCCATCCCTGCGGTATATTCCCTTCGTAGCGGCACTCGTCATAGATTACGGGTTTTCCGTATCGTGTGCGATAGTGTATGCCCTCCGCCATGTTTGATGTTTGTATACTGGTATGTGTCACCCACGGTTTGCTGTGGTCATACCAACCTCTGCAGTTGTGTATACCTCGTAACCGCTGATACGGGTCATGGTCACGTATAATCTGGAAGAATCTATCCCAGTCGGATTCCTCTTTCGCTGGCATGATGTCATATTCATTTGCAAGGGACCACCAGACATTACGAAAAGCAGCTAAACGTGCCACAGCATATCGGATATAGCGGTCATCACTTTCAGCATCCATATTCTCAAAATCCCATCTATCGTAGGTATGAAATAGGATAATATCTGCTTCTATACCGAGTTCTAATAGGTCTTGAACGCGTTGCTCAAAATGCTGCCAGAATTCTGGATTGAATCTTGTAAAATCCCAATCCTTTAGCGGTTTTCCTTCATAAGGATAGTAGACAGGCTCGTTTTTGTTATATGAATAATCTTTGGGAAAGATACACATCCGCAATTTGTTGAAAGGAGCATCAGCAAGGGTTTTGAGGGTTTGATCCTCCATCTCCTCTCCCTGATGTGTCCATGCATAACAGGTTGTTCCGAACTGATGATAAGGTGTTCCGTCAGTATATTGGAGATAATACTTTTTATTGACTTTCACAGGACCGTGGTTGTTTTCGGAGGGTTCAATACATGTGAACTTACCTGCTTTGCCGTTGAGTTCTGCAATGTTACTTTTCGTGGTGTACGTCCATTCCCCGATTTTATCTGGCATGAACCTTATTTTGTATATTCCGTCTCCATCATAGAATCCCTGCGGTTCAAATGCGCGATCGTTTTGTTTAAACACTGCAGATAATTCTACCTCGGTGAATGGATTTCCTGACTTTGGTCCGTTCAACATTACTTCAAACATACCCCAACGTTCAATCATATAACTCTCCTTCACTTGATTCAATTGTGCCCACGATATTACCTGACATCGCTTAAGTATACTTGATTAATCCATGCGCGTCAATGCATTCTGGGTAGATATTTTTATATGTTAAGTCTAAAACACATACAAACATGTTCAGAAAATGAACAACATTCACTAACTATTTCATAAGTATCTGTTATAAATGTAGTTATAGCAAAATTATTTAGTTTTCGGTTTTTCTGATATATTTTACACAATTCAATAGATACTTTGTAAGTCGGGTTTCGCTACCGCTCTACCAGACCTACAATATAAACGCTTAGTAACACTTACCTACTTACAAATCTTAAAACTAAATAACCCTGATTAACAACGCTGTAGGATGACATCAAACGTTAAATCTGTTTAACCTAATAAGATTTGAAATGAACGCACAAGAATGTGCATCGTCCACTATATATGCACATACTTGTGCAACAGATTTTTAGTCTATTCTCTCGGATATTGAAAATATAGTATTTCCCACCAAACACTGTCTGGCACGAAAATTGCTGAAAAACAATATAGTTCATCAATTTGACTGTTGTCAACATATCCATAATTAATTGACTTAGGCGATTTTTCTATCTATGAGCACATATAAACGCACGATTCATTCTCTGGTTATAATGAACTGCATTCTTTGCATGTTTCTGTTCTACGGTTGTGGTGCGGATAGTCTTGGACCGCATAAGGATCTGTTGCCTATGGTTGATGGTGATAAGAAATTCTCGGATAGATACAGATTAGAAGAAGAACCAAAGTTTTTTCAGGACCTCTATGGTAGAGAAATAGTTGAAGGTAGTGAAATCAGCAGATATACCGATCAACAACATTTCGATAAAAACGGAAAATTAGTCGTTGGGTGGACAGGTCAACTTGACAGTCTCAGGTTTACAACACAATTAAATAGGGCGATCATAGTTGAGGAAACATTTCTTGGTAGACATACTGATATCGCACTTGGGGACCATATACGGCTCAAACCCGATACACTATTTCCAAACGAATATATTATTTCTAAAACTGAATTTGATGGACTTCGTTGGGACATAACATTTGCACAAGAACATCACCTATTCACATTTCTTCACTCTCGTATTTCTAACTCTATAAGGTTAGAAAATGCTGCGAGGCAAACCGAAAGACTTGGTTTTGATCTTGGAAGACGTAATGGATGGAATCCACTTTCTGGTGTTAGAAATATAGAAAATGCCCGACTTATGGGTTTTCGTGGACAGACACTATTCACTGAAAATTTACGTGTCGGTTACACATATATTAATATGCATAAAGAACATCCTGAACGTCTAATTACAACCTATATGGGTACTGTGCCAAATACCCCTCCTGAATCAATATCAATTGTCTTCCGTGATGACTCACCTGAGGATAATCATACCAGAGTAATCACAGATTTTGATAATTATGATCCTGATCGACACGGTAACAATCTTCAGGAAGGTGTCGGTGCAGCGTTTAAAAGTATGAAGATTACGATCATCACACAAGCACTTGAGGATTTACACATTGATGATATTAAGGAAGGTCTTGAACCCAAACTACTTGCAGAACAGACACATCATTTTAATGTTACTGCTGATCAAGTTGTCCCATTACATCTTGGTAATCGTGAATCAAAAGTCCGCACCTCAGTTGATGGAGAGTGGAAAATAGTTAACGGCTTCAATAAAATGAAATATGACTTTAACCTATTGGATAGTGATGTTAACATTGACCCACGCACAGTAAAGTCAATTGTATTTGACATGATTGTTGCGGGGGATTACAACATTGCAGTCATTGGGTTCAGTGAAGCAAACAGGTCTGAAACTGATCCTGATCTTCAAGAATGGATAAAAACTGAAGATGGTCATATTGAGATGCCATACCGCGATATAATTGAGGCACCAGGGAATTATGGACAATCTTCAGAGTATAGAAAAAATAGAAAGGAACTTCAAGACAACCCGAGTAAATGGAAAGGTGAAGGAAGACCTCGCAAAGTAAAATACCGATATGGTGCTGCACGAGCAGCAACACTCTATGGAATTGATCTTGAAGGAACTATTGGTAATGTTTATATTAGAACTCATTATTCTATAAATGGCAAACATAAACAGTATCCTACTATTCCGAAAAATAAAGTCGGATTCAGTCGAAAAGAAACATCTGTCAAGACTCCTACTGGAGAGGAAGCAACCGGTGTTTCAATTGATCCTCGCACAGGATTGCATGTAGATAAAAATGGTATCCCAACATATTCTGAAACAGAGGGAGAACGATTTGAAGCATTTTTAGGCGGAGATGGGACAGATTTGGATGGTGACGGACAACTTGGTAGGGAAAAGGCGTGGTTCATACAACTGAAGGCACGTTTTAATAAACTTCTCTTAGAAGGTGTTTTGTATCATATTGATCCAGGCTACACAACTACTTATCTGAATTTTGGGACACATCCCAACCGAGGACAGGTATTTACACTTGATCGAATAGATCCGGATGATTTACCAAATGAAATTGAAACATGGGATGGAACCAACTATGCACTGATTGAGGATGATGATGATGGAGATGGTTGGCCCGATGATATTGATTTTGATGGTGTTTTACCTCGTGCAGACGATAGAAATCAAAATGGCGTATTAGATTTCCAAGAGGATTTTCTCATTTTTGAGGCTGACCCTCCAGTATTTACGGGAATAATTGATCTCAATAATAATGGTACCGTTGATACAATTGAAGATAACTTTGAACCTGAATTTGAATACGGTATTGATAGAGAAGGATATCATATTACTGCAGACTATGACATACTTAATAATCTTACGTTGAGATTAGGATGGTTAAATGAAAGCGAAGTTTCAAGCAGGCGACACAACAACAATAAATACATACACCTCATATATCAACGTGATATCCCCGATATTGGCAGCTTTCTTTTTCAAAACCGATATGTACGAGTACAGGATGACATCCCAGATTATACACTCACCTTACCTGTTGGTGAATTAGAACCTGTGCTAATTCATGATGAACTTGATTTCTATAACGCACGATTAAATACAACAACCCTCCAATTCCTATATACAGGTATACACAACTTGACACTTGAAGCAAAGGGTCTTGTTGTGATGCAAAGACAGTTTGAACAAGAAATAGAGAATGCATTGTTTACAGATATTGCTTACGATCCTGTAACAGAAAGCTATGAACCTGACGAACGCGTAGACTTTATGATACCTATTAGACAGATTTATGCTCAAGGAGGAAAACGAGTAAACCCGTTCTACCCTGATCATGGTAGATATGCACTTGATCCACTTGATACTGGGTTAATCTATGACCCAACGAACTGGAAAATACGGCGGTACCCGGACCGTGTTATGCGTAATCAACTGACGATTCTAAAAGCAAGATACGAAATCCAACTGGGTGACCTTCCTTATGTATCAAGGATCGCTCAAGATATAGTTCTAACACCAATGGTAAAATATGTATGGGATCGTGCTTTTGACAGAACTGCTGAAGAAATACCACTAACACTCAACCCCAAATTGTTCTCACCAACTGATATTGAACCCTATGAATATCTGCGATTCAATCGACGTAGCCGCGAGGATATACTCGGTGTACGTCTTGATTATTATTTTAGTCCAAAAGTAAAAATACTTGGTGGATTCCAGTATAGGAAATTTGTTAACCGAGATAAAAATTACAAGAACTACATAAGCCAATTTCCTGCTGACCAAGAAATACCGTCCATTTTTAGACCAAACATCAGGTCACGTATTCTTGAAATCCAAATCATGAATCGAGGTGAATATCTCGGTTTTAACATTGTTACGATGGCAGGTTTCAGAAGAACAACAAATCTGTTAAGAAATGTAGGAAGTAGTACTCTATTTGTTCGAACCATGATAGGATTCTAAAATTCAGGTACCCAAGCCTGAAGGCATGGGATTGTTTAATCCTCTGCCAGACTTGATGTTCTTCGGTCTTGGCTCGTAACTTTACCTGTATGCCACCGAGGGGTCCCAGCGACCCACGATACAGAACCTCAGACACTTCCGAC
>JAJDWI010000004.1 GCA_022825665.1 Candidatus Poribacteria bacterium | reverse complement strand
CATTGGCATATAAATCTCTTATCCTGAAAATCCTGAAATCTTGAAAATCCTGGTTCAGACAATACTGAAAACTAAACCAAAAACTGAAACGCACATCAAACATATTGGATATATATTGTTATCAAAATCAATAACACTACTCAACCAAATGACCATCAAGTATAATATAACCTAACATCCAATTCACAACTTACAAAATTGAGGAACCCAATGACAATCAACCAAATCCAAAAACGAAATCTTCAAATAAATCAAATAAAATTTTTGCAATGCGATGATAACATACCAAACACAAAAACCGAAAAAACAACTAAAAAAACTTGCTTGTAGTTGTTTTTTTTAAATTTCTCCAACAAAAAAAGTCGGCTTAAACCCTTACCAATACAGGATCGAGGGCACTTATCCAAAAATATAAAAAAAACAACTAAAAAACAACTAAATCTACCCGACCTACCAAATAATGTCCTGTTATCATTTAGAAATGGTATTACATTATCGTAAGGGTGAGGTTTCTTCACCCACATTTTCACATAAAGTCTGGTAGGTTGGAGGGATCGGAAACGACCTCCGACATAAACACTAAAGTCCAGCCAAATGCTATAAGCGCATTTAGCGTTGATTCCGATTCATTAGGAAAAAATTACAATTGATGAGGTGAGACGTTTATAACCGGGAATGCCAAAAGCGCACTTGGCGTTGATTCGAGGTAGATCCTATGAGTATTCCCCGAAAATGGCACTTTATTTTTTAGAAATGGTATAATCCCGCAAAATAGGTTGAACAAATACAACACTTACAGGTATAATAGTATGAACAAATAACAACATACAATCGTCATAATGCATAATACCTTCTTATTTCAGGATAATTCTGTTGGTAGAGGTTACATAAATAATGTTTGAACAACTCATGAAGTACCCGATTGATGTCTTTCGGGAAGGGGATTTCTCGTTTGGTATTCCAATACCGGGACTTCTTATCTTTGTCCTAATGGTCGCGCTTGTTGCAGCAACCATTTGGGCATATCGGAGTGCAAGAGGACGGTCTGGACGGGTATTTCGAGGATTTCTCATTGTCCTGCGTACTATTGTACTATGTTTCCTCGCCTTCTGTTTGCTCAAACCATTCCTCACTATTTATCAAAACAATCCGGATGATTCCTACCTCTTAGTAATGGTTGATCGTTCCAAGAGCATGCAGATAACCGATTCTGACGAAGGTGAATCGAGACTGAATAGAGCAAATCAACTACTATTCGGGGACAATCCTGAAGATAGCAACGGACTACTAAAGGAATTGGATGCGAACAAGTTTAAGGTGCGGTTATTTGGGTTTGATACTGATGCGCAACGGATTCCAAATGCAGTTTTAGCAAACGCAGAAGGAGAAAATACAAATATTCCAAATGCCATAACTGAAGCACTTGATGATTTACAAGGTATTCCGCTTTCCGGTATTGTCCTTTTTACTGATGGTGTGGATAGGAGCGGGACAGATATACAAAAACTTGTGATGCAAATCCGCGAAAGGAAAGTGCCAATTCATACAGTTGGCATAGGATCCGAAGAAGGTGTTCCTGACCTTGAATTGGTAAAAGTAGATGCTCCGCGTAACGCAGAAGAAGATTTCCCCGTTGAAATAACCGCTACCGTCAGACGTACAGGAAATGCACCAAAGAAGGCAACGATTCAACTAATTGAGAACGGACGTATTCTTGAATCGGTACCGATGTCTGTAAAAAACGACACAGTTCGCGTTCCCTTCAAATTTACACCTCGCCACCCAGGCACCCAAAAATATGAGGTGCAAATTCTGCCTGAAACAGACGAAGCGATCCCACAAAACAATACCAAAACGTTCATTCTGAAAGTAGCCCCGACCAAACGTGTAAAGGTTTTATTCGTTTCTAATCCGTTTTGGGGATTTAAATTCATTAGGCGTGCCTTAGAAGATGACCCGAATATTGTGTTGACTGTACGATTTACAACCAGTGATCGTAGTTTTGGTGGTACTCAAGATAGTTCAACTCAGAACTTCAATTTATATCCAGACACAAAAGAAGATCTCTTCAGATTTGATGCGATAATTTTTGGCAACATTGCTGCTTCCGAATTTACACCTACCCAACTTGAGAATACGGTTGAATTTGTCCGAACGCGTGGTGGAGGGTTTTTGATGTTAGGCGGTTTGAGATCATTAGGGAATCCAAACGTAACAGGTTCATATCTTAACACACCAATAGCGGAATTACTTCCGGTTGAATTGGAGTTAGGGGAACCCCCCAAAGCTATTCCCTCACATCTGTCACCTGCTCAAATTCCACATCCAAAAGGATTCAAATTAAAACTGACAACAGAGGGCAAAACGGAACAGTTGATGGAATTAACAGATGACCCAACTGATAATCAAAAACGTTGGGATCAGATGCCTGAGCTTTTCCGTTACAGTAAAGTCAAACGCGCAAAAGCAGGGGCAACAGTGCTTGCTGAACATCCAAGTGACCGAAATGAATTTGGCAATCGTATCCTCATGGCAACCCACAATTACAATGCAGGTCGTGTCATGGTGTTCACGCCTCACAATACATTTCGTTGGCAAATGTCGCAGGAAAGTAAAGATGACAGCCATCACCGATTCTGGAGGCAAACAGCAAAATGGTTAACAACTGCCCACAAATCTGCTCTCAAACTTGACATTGCGAAAACCGAATATACATTGAAGGAACCCGTCATCATCGAAGTAACTGTAACGGATGAAACCTTTGCATTGACAAATGATGCGAAGGTGCGTGCTGTCGTTGTTGACGAGAAAGGCACACGAAAGGAACTACAACTTGAACAGGTGTTAGGTAAAGATGGTTTATACACAGCACGATTTGTGCCAAATCAATATGGCGAATATACCGTCACTGCGACTGGAACACTTGCTGGTGAAAACCTCGGTAAACAGCAAGCACTTTTTGAGGTTAAACCCTCTTTTGCAGAGTTCAGCGATGCAGCACTGAATGTACCGTTACTAACAAACCTCGCAAATATGAGCGGTGGCAAGTACTATCCAATTGACGAAGCAAGCCAATTGGTCAATCAGATTTCTTTGGTTGAGAGTGCAACCTCAGAAATAACTGATGTTGACATCTGGGATCTGCCCATGATTTTTGGAATAATCCTCCTGCTTCTCTGTCTTGAATGGTTCCTACGAAAACGTGCCGGATTGGTATAATAATAGGAACAAAATTTCTCTGTGCTGCTACACCCCAATCAACTACCGAATATCGCATACAAGTATTCAGTGGTGATATGGTCCCATACAACTTACAAACACATATTTGGTAAATTTACTTGACAAACTCAAACACATATAATATGCTTTAACTACTGTGCCAAACAATGAAATATTAGACCTTACATATTTTGATTTCCGATTGAACATTTCCATGACAGAAGTATACGATGGTTACTTGAAGACCGAGTTTTCGTCCGGGCATTGATTAATATAATTGATGCTGAGAATATAGGGCAATGGCGGCGAGCGATTTTCTATCTGTATCTACTAATTATGCATCGTCGTCCAAGTGTAGAACACGATGAGTTGAAGATGATAATTCATCAAGAAGTACAACAATCTGATCATAGAGCGGAGGGAGAAGTCATGGCAGAAACAATGGCTGAATACTTATTTGAACAAGGACAAAAACAAGGACAATTATTAGGTGAAAAAAGAGGTGAAACGCTTGCAAAACGTGAGGATGTCCTAAAATTACTCCAACTCCGATTTGATTCGATTCCTGAACCTATTGTCAAAAAGATATCTGCGATCCGAAGTTACACCAAACTGGACGCACTATTCGAAAAAGCAGCAACTATGGAAACACTTGATGAGATTGAATGGGATAATATTTAGCACTGTATGTTGCATTGAAGACGAATTACCAACATTACTGCACAAATAGGCAAGAGATTGCTTCCGTTCTACTCTTATGTGTCAATTTAGTTTTTCTCCAACACCGGTCCTACCCGATCACGATCCTATCTAACTCTTGAGAAATAATATGAATAATTCTTATAAAAACGTAATGTTCGTCATTGCAGACGATTGGAGCCGTATCGCGAGATGCTACGGCAATGAGGTTATCAGAACTCCCCGAATTGATGAATTTGCGGAACGCGGTGTCGTTTTTGACTACGGATTTTGCACCAGTCCATCTTGTGCAGTGAGTCGCGCTTGTATCCTTACAGGACAACATAGCCATACACATGGTCAATATGGACACTGCCATGGAATTCACGGTTTTCGCACGCACGCCCACATGCAGTCAGTCCCAAAGATTCTTAAAGCACACGGATTTGCCACCGCTTGTATCGGAAAAAAGCACGTTGAGCCTGTAAGTGTCTACCCTTTTGATTATGAACCGAATGTCAACTCAAGAAGTCCTGTAGATGTTGCAGACAAAGTTGAAGAATTCCTTTCACAAAATACCGATACCCCGTTTTATCTACATATCGGTTGCTCATATCCACATCGTGCTGGCAAAGGATTCGGAAATGATAGACAGCATGCGGGAATTGAACCGGGATCGTACAGTCCTGATGAGATAATTGTCCCGAATTTCCTGCCAGATGTTCCCGCTGTGCGCGAAGACCTCGCTGATTATTATGAAAGCGTTTCACGATGGGATGCTGTTGTTGGTGCAGCTCTGGACGCACTTGATGCTTCTGGACGTGCAGACGACACACTTGTTTTTGTAACAACAGATCATGCAATGCCATTTCCCGGTGCAAAAGCATCCAGTTTTGATAGTGGACATCACTGTCCACTGCTTATTGCCAGTCCGACACAACAGCGACGTGGACTTCACAATCAGGCACTTGTCAATTGGGTTGATTTCTGCCCAACTATGTTAGATTGGTGTGGTGTTTCACATCCCGATGGAGAAGATGCCCTCCCAGGCAGATCACTACTTCCCATCCTTGAAGATGACAGTCAGAATCCTGGCAACGGACAGTGGGAAGAAACATACTATTCTCACTGTTTCCATGAAATTACTAACTACTATCCGTATCGGGTCCTGCGTGGACGGAGATACAAATATGTCCGTAATTTAGCGTATCAATTAGAAACGCCGCTTCCGAGTGACTTGTTCCGTTCTATTTCATGGACAGCAGTCCGGAACGATAACATCCAAGAACTGGGAGAACGACAACGGGAGGACTTTGTGCATCAAAGTCGGGAAGCGTTGTTTGATATGGAGAACGATCCGGCAGAATCTAATAATCTCATTGATGATCCTGAGTTACAGGACACTGTTAACGAGATGCGACGAAAAGTCATTGAATTCAGACAGAAAACAAAGGATCCTTGGCTTGAACAGTCCTTCCAAGAAGGGGAAACACAACCATTCTTCTCGTAAGCACCCAATTATGATATGCAGAACTACGATTTAGACGCGATAAATGCCCGTATCCAAGCCGATAGCAGCTTGATACAAGATATTCTAAATGAAGCAGGCAAAATAATCGTCGGGCAACGCGCATTACTTGAACGTTTAGTTATCGGACTACTTTGTAACGGACACATCTTGCTTGAAGGTGTCCCGGGACTTGCGAAAACTACTGCTATTGCTGCACTTGCAGAGACCATTGATGCCTCTTTCAACCGACTCCAATTCACACCGGATCTGCTTCCTGCAGACCTTATCGGCACATTGATTTACGATCAACAGAAAGGTGAATTTTACACAAAAACGGGTCCTATTTTTGCCAACGTTGTCCTTGCAGATGAGATAAACCGCGCTCCAGCAAAGGTGCAAAGTGCGCTGTTGGAAGCGATGCAAGAACGACAGGTCACGATTGGCGGGACAACATATCCACTTGAAGAGCCATTTATTGTCTTAGCCACACAAAACCCGATTGAGCATGAGGGAACCTACCCACTGCCCGAAGCACAAGTTGATAGATTTATGCTAAAAGTTAAGGTCAACTACCCATCACATACAGAGGAACTGCAAATCCTTAGAAGGATGACGACTGAAGAGATTCCTGAAATTCAACAAGTGATTTCCTGTGAAGACATAATCAGATTACGTGAACTTACACGTAGCATTTATATGGCAGAACAGTTGGAAACTTACATTGTGGATCTCGTGTGTGCGACACGTGCCCCGGACGCATATCAATTAGATGAATTGAGTCCTTTAATTGAATACGGGGCATCACCGCGTGCGACTATTTTTCTTGCCATCGCTGCCAGAGCTCAAGCATTCCTGTCCCAACGCGGATATGTTACACCCGAGGATATTCATGAAGTTGGCATGGATGTGTTAAGACATCGGGTCATCCTTAGCTACGAAGCAGAAGCAGAAGGTATTGATACTGAAAATATAATTACACAACTGTTTTCAAAAATTGAAGTCCCTTAATTAACAAGCCTTCACTATAATATCCCACCTTTTAGGTGAATTAATTCCAGATTTGCTATTGATTTTATAGCCTAAATTTGCTAAAATCACCTCAAATTCTTATGAGGGTACAAATTATAATGGAATGTATCTTTTGTGCAATCGTTGAAGGGAAGATCCCCGCCGCAAAGGTATATGAGAACGAACAAGTCTTCGCTTTTATGGACATCGCTCCCGCAAATCCGGGTCATCTGTTGATTATACCGAAGCAACACTATCGTAACATCTTTGATATGCCCGCGGAAGTCGGTACTAAAATAATGGAAGCAGCAGTTCCACTTGCTACAGCGATCCGTAAAGCCTTAAACCCAGACGGTCTCAATTTATTCCAATCTAACGAAGCAGCAGGATTTCAGACAGTTTTCCATTTCCATCTACACCTAATTCCACGATGGGAAGGAGATCCATTACGATTACCTTGGAAACCGAGTGAAGGAGACATCAAAGAGATTAGTAATATCGCTACGAAAATTCAAGAGGCACTTTAGAGCATAATATAACACACAAATGTGAGAGATTATCTATGAATGTTTTGATTACCTCAGCAGGATCGGAATTGGCGCGTAAATTAGCAGACGTTGCCGCGGAATCCTATATGATCCGTCTAACTGAACTTGAACCTGTTGATACGAACTACGAATTTGTGCAGAGTGCGTTAGGACACGACGAGTCAACAAACGAATTGGTGAAAGGCATAGACACTATAGTTCATATTGCAGAAACGCCACCTGAACTTAAAGCACAAGCGAAAGAACCGGAAAACTACGAGATTGATTATCAAACACGTTGCACCTATAACTTGCTGATGGCTGCATCCGCAGAAGGTGTCAAACATTTTATCTATACCAGTACTCTACGTTTGTTTGAGCAGCATGGTAAAGATTGGACTGTCAAAGAGAATTGGAGACCGCGTCCCAGCATTGACGGTTTTGTACTTGCAAAACATCTCGGTGAATTCACCTGCAGAGAATTTGCACGTGAAAGAAAAATCGATGTAACATGTCTTCGTCTTGGAGATATTATCACTGCTGAAGATGCAGCTGATGCTGAATTCAACGCAATGTGGCTTGAAATAAACGATGCAGTCGCAGCATTCCAAGGTGCGATAGATGCACCTTCAAGATGGGGTATATTCCACGTGCAATCTGAGTTCCCCGGTTCTCGTTTTGATATCGGTAAGGCTAAAGGACACCTGAAATTCAACCCACAATTTGTGCCAGCAACAAAATAGCAGATACCTGCTCTGTGTACAAAAGAATATGAAGGAAAAACAATGAAAGTTCTCATTTTAGGTGGTAACGGCTATCTCGGTCCACATGTTGTGAAAGCGTTAGAACCTTATTACATATTACGTGTAACGGACATCAACGAGATTGATACAAAACATGAATCTATGCACATTGATGTAGGTTCATTAGATCAAGTTTTACGGGCGGCAGAAGGGATGGACACTATTATCAATTGCTCTGTGCTCCGTCATGATTGGCAGTTGGCTTTTGATGTTAGCACACGTGGGGCATACAACACAATGCGCGCTGCAGTTAAACACGGTATCTGTCGTGTTATCAATACGGGTCCCCATTTCACCATTCAGGGAGAAGATTATACAAGTTGGGATTACGAAATTAACCCTGATGTCCCACCTAAAACAAGCACAGGACTATATCCGTTGACTAAAGGACTTGGACAAGAAATATGTAAAGTTTTTACCGAGAATTACGATATATATGTCCTCTGTTATCTATTTCTCAGTTTCCGAGAACTTGATTATGATGCACAAGGCACTGATCTCAATCCTTTTTCGGTCAGTTGGCGAGATGCGGGAGAAGCGTTTCGTTTAGGATTAGAGGTTGCTCTGGAAGACCTACCATCAAAGTGTGAGATATTTAATATCTTTGCTGATTTACCGCATCAACAATTCTCAAATGCGAAAACAAAACGGATTTTAGGTTTTCAACCGCAGGATAACTTTGAGTGGATGTGGCATAAGAAGCAGGAGCAGTAGGTCAACTTGTCCACAGAATGGATTGAAACCTATAACAATCTGTGTTAAACTTATCGGATGGAAAATTATAAGTAGGTGGGAGTCGGACACTCAGATGTATCAAATGTCTTTGGAGGAATAGTGATGACAAGCATTGAGATGTCCTCAGCAGTAAAGGTTGAACATTTACTGAATAGCATTAAACAATTATCACCAACTGAATTGGATGAATTCATGCAGAAGTTTCAAGAATGGCAACAGGAAGAAGTTCTTGTAGATGAAGACGTTGATCCAAAGGCATCTGATGCAGAGGTGATAGCATTCATAAAGAAAAATTCAAGTTTGCCTGAAAATGAGAATCTATGTTATTGGCAGCTGCGGCGTAAATCAGATGATGAAACTTTGACCGATGATGAATTACCGGAGTACCAAGAACTCGTACGGAAACTAACGATTCTGAATACTATAGTGAACTTTAGAATTAACAGGACATTTTGAGTTGTAGGAGGGAACTCCGATCCCCTCCTATCAGTGATTTTTGTCGCGATTCGGAGATCGCTCCTACAGAAATGCGTCTCTTTAATTTCAATGATCACTATAATTATTAAGAAATGCTAATTTTTGAGGTGAAATATGTTTGTCAAAACTCCTGATGACTCAATCGTAAACCTTGTGAATTGCGATGAAATAAAACTTGAACTAAAAGAATCGCAATATCAAATATCAGCATATTTCGGAGAAAGGGAAATAATCCTCTTTCGCTTTTTTAAAGACAACCATCAAGCACAAAGGGCATACCACGAACTTTGGTTAGAACTCAGTAGTGGAAACAATGCTCTTGATATGATGTCATTGTTTAAATAAATGAACATCCGCTTCCAACCCAATTCCCTTTACTATTATGTCAATTCTTAACCGAATTAGATCCTCTACACGACGCGGTAAACGCCTATTGTTGTTAGATACATATCTGATTGTCTGAAGCGCGAGATCACACCTGCCCCTCTTGAAGATTACACCGTGGTGAACAATCATTTCAACATTCAACTCAGGCAGTAGAAAATCTTGACTTTTTTCAATAAATGCCCTATTCTACTTGTATCTGCTGGATAGGAATGCAATCATTAGCACCCTTGCTAATGTCCTATCCGCTCATATTGCATTGAGTAGAGCAGATGTAGATATTCTACTTATTCCATAGATATTTATATAATCATCTTGTAGGAAACGCAAACCCTTGCCCTATAAGGAAACAAGTCAGATGAGTACTAAATCGAAGGATAAAGTTACTGAAATACTTGGCTTCGCTCCCAATTTTGAGAGCGAGACGATTTGGATTTGGAAAACTACCATCGGAGAATTCAGTTTAGCCCCTAAATCGGATGGCAGTTTCATTGTGTTAATTCACAATCTAAAGGAAGATACAAAAAGTGATCATATCTGCTCTGGGATAGATGATGTTATTGAATTCACAACTCAATACAATGAAGAAGTGAATTTAATGCAACCAGACGTAGATCGTTATATTCGGGTAATGTCTGAGATAAAATGGAGGACCGAGATTGTCATGCATATAGAACGCAACGACAGCTATAACAAGGATAAGGATGATCTGAGCCTTTGGGAATCTTTGATACCTTACCCTGTTAAGATAGAAACGGTTGCTTTACAAATCCGAAGAATTATAGAGTCGATCGCGCTCGCGTCACTGGTCGCAAACGAACCACTCTACAAGGAGCAAGAAGAGAGGATTAAGACATTCTGGAAATTGCAACAGATATTTGAATATATCGAGAAACGGAATGCAGACTTCTATCCGAAACCCATTAAACAGTTTCAACACGGTTATGAAAAGAACATCGAAAGCAAAATTGAGTTCATAGAAGAAGGATTCATGACGCGCGATATGTGTGTTGATGTTTACAAAAAATGTAGTAACATTTTGCATCCTCAAAACCCATTTGTTGAAGATAAAGATAATGACTATGAGCAGTTCTATAGCCAAGTTCCTGATTGGATTAACCAAATTGTGCAATTGCTCGATTGCCATGTATTCAGGCTCGTTGACTCAAATGATTTCTATGTTGTCCACATGGTAGATAAAATGATAGAGATGGCTTTCAATGAATATGGCGGGCACAGCATTAGTCTTCCGTCTATGTATCCTCTCAGGATTGAAAACTTGGCACCAGAGATTAGAGAGAAACTTTCAAGTGGAATAAGCAATAAGTCTATAATCGCAGAACAAAAGAGTACTTGACTTGTTTGGGGTAATCGCGATAATACATGATCATAGCAAATCTGAGGACGCACATCATGAAGTTTACAGTATTCCGAGTTCATGGCACACGGGCAGAACACCTCGAATTTTATGGTGGGTTATTACTGACGCTCGGTTTATGGGATATGTTGTTGAATTTTATTCATGCCTTACCCGGTTCATTTATGTGTAGTTTTGGGGATGGCTCAGTTGGTCCGCCTTGAAAAAGGGGTTTTTCCCAAACTGCAGTGGTTTTGTTATCCACTTTTCGTTCTAAATATCATCCTCAATATTTCTACTATCATTATATTTGTCGGCACAATCTTGGGAAAGATATAGTCAAAGTGGTAGTCGATATGAATACTCGCTCTGATGCCACTACTAAATCATATCCGTTGGAATTATAGTTAATTCTATAAATATCTTTACATTTTCTATATTTTTGTAATAATAGTTGTATTATGAGATATTCACAAGATTTACGAAAACGCGTTCTTGATTTCATAGCAGCTGGTGGTAGTAAAGCAGAAGCTTCCCGTAGATTTGGTGTTTCACGCCGTTGTATCTATAACTGGTTAGACGCAGCCGATCCTTTTACATACGAAAAACCGGGACCTCGTAATCCTTATCGGCTTGATCCAGAAGCACTCACAGCACATGTCAAAGCGTTTCCAGACAGCACCTTGAAGGAACGCGCTGCACACTTTTGCGTATCGCAGCATTGTATCTGGTATGGTCTGAAGAAGATCGGATACACGCGAAAAAAAGACGTTTACCTATAAGGAACAATGCACTGTCAAACAAGATACCTATAAGGTTCAACTTGAGATGGCACTTCAAAACGGAAAAATACCTGTTTTTGTTGATGAAAGCGGTTTTACCATAGAATGTGCTCGGCAGTATGCTTATGCGCCGAGAGGGGTTTGCGTTGCGGATAAAATCTCAAGCAATCGGTATAGAAGCACGACGCTCATTGCTGCACAAATTGAGGGGCGTTTTACAGCACCTATGCTTTTTGGAGGTGCTTGTGATACACTTGCTTTCAATGCGTGGCTTGAGAATGTGCTGTGTCCGCTACTTAACGCATCCCATGTTGTCATATTGGATAATGCGTCTTTTCATAAAAGTCCACAGACAAAGAGATTGATTGCTGCCTGTGGTGCGAGTTTACTTTTTTTACCTCCGTATTCGCCTGAACTCAATCCTATTGAAAGAGATTTCGCGAACATAAAGCGTAAATGGGAATACAATAGCCAAACGTCAATTGATGAAATCATAAAAATGTATAAGTAATTATGGAGTCCACTATAAACGTATTGAAGGAATGAATGTATTATCCGAACGTTGGGGAAAACCAGTAAGGCAAATTATGGCTGAATTGGGTTTATTCATATCGCAGGACAAACCCATTTTCTCAGAAGAAGAAGTTCAAGAATACCGCGTTAAGTTTGGGAGAACACCCCTCAGAAATTAGTTGAGCAAATCATATATGAACATTCAACTCTTTGCCCATCGCGGTGGCATGGCGCGCGCGCCAGAAAACACGCTTACTTCCTTTAAACAGGCACTTACTGACGGTGCTGATGGATTTGAAATTGATGTCTGCCTAACACAAGATAAGCAACCTGTCCTCATACACGTCGATTTCAACCAGTATGATATACGCGAGGTTACTGGTTGTTCAACTTCTCTCAGTGAATTAAGCTGGAATGAAGTGCAAGAGTTAAAGGTGAAAGGATCAGATGAACCCGTAGCACATCTTGATGATGCCCTCAGATTTGCCAGTGAAAACCAGATACCGTGTTTTGTTGAACCGAAAACAGACACACCAGAAATCCTTCCTATCATCATAGAACGAGTACGACACTTTGATACTGTTCACCTTGTCAGTATTCTTACCTTTTACCATCGGAAACAATTGCTTGTTGATGCAAAACGTCTTGAGCCAAAATTGCGGACGAGTGCAATTTTGATTAATCCGTTGGCAAACTATCTCAAGGCAGCTTCAGAGGTTGATGCCAACCGAATCATCCTGGGATGGGACAAAATAAATCATTTTAGAATATATAATGCTATTACACAATCGGTCTCGCGACAGATTGAGAAACTCCATGCCAATGGGATTGTTGTAGAAGCTGGTTATATTCATACAATGCAACATGTTTCATGGACATTGAAGAATAATATCCAAGGGCTGTGGGTAGACGACTTGCCATACATCAAAAGTTGTATACAACAGATTGAAGAAGAAACTAGATCATAAATCGCGATTATATGAACGTTACTATCTGCAACCCTCTCCTTAGAACACCACTGTCGCTTATTGTAGATGATTCGTGTCCTGTGATTAACCTCACCTACTATTGGATTCAACAAAGACATGCGTGGAAAGCAAAACACCAACCCAATGTTCCGCCCGACCGTTGGGAAGGGGATGCAGCACAACACAAAAACATGCCTAATATGATACCTGCAGATTTTGCTTGGGAGTGGGCAGAATGGTGCTGGGAAAATGGTGTTAAGGGAAAATTTAGTCTTATTCCGTATCCTGCGGGAATTGGACGCGTTGATGAGGGATTTCCTGATTTTCCGACACACGAATATCAATCGTGGCTGCGCATTTATCGAGAAATCATTTGGCCAAACTTTGATTTAACACCAGAGATGTTGACCCATACCGCTGTCGCTGAGTTGGATACATTAACACTTACCGATGCATGGGAACAAGTAGAATGGGTTAACCCTCCTGTTGATGATAGACTGACAGATTATATTATTACTGCGATGAATATGCTTAACAACGTCGGTATTCCGTGTGAAGGTGTAACCAGCCCTGGTGCTTTCGGAAAACGGCAAGAGGCTGCGTACGCAAAAGCGGTGTTAACTGCATCACAAGAGGTTAACAACGACTCACGTCCGTTCTATTTTCTTTGGCTTAAACATGATGAACTTCCAGATGTGCCTATCTGGCATGCTGATAAAGAGAATGGGATCGCTATTGCGAGTATAGTTTCATGTGCAGGTGACTGGTTTGGTGGATGGACCGGATATGATTTGGGAAATGCTGACCGTTTTATTACTGAGGATCTACAAGGTGGACGTTTACCACCTATCCTTGAAAAGGAACTTCCGTGTGTTCTCGTCGGACATTGGCCTGGTTTCTATTTCAATGGAGACAAACTTGGATTTGATGTGCTGAAAACTGTCAAAGAACGGTTGGATAATTACGACCCGGACAATACAAAAACACTCTGGATGAAAACCTCCGAAATCGGACACTATTGGATGGCACGTGAATTCACAGATATTACGGTAACCCATGAACATCAGCAGATCAAACTTGATACACAATTTCCAACAGCAAACTTTACCTTAGCTATTGATGCACCGCTACGTCGTGTCCAAATCAATGAATGGGACCTGCGTCAGGTTCGTTCGCGTAGCGAATTTCAGAGTGATACGTTTCTTATTGAAGGGAAACATACCTATATAGCGTTTGATCTTGAAATTGGGAACACAGAACTCGCGTTTACGGAATGAGAATTCTACCTCCACTGGCAATCACAGTTGCACCTGTCATATAACTTGCCTCCTCACTCAAAAGAAAAGCAATCACGTTTGCCATCTCTTCTGGTTCACCAAGTCTGCCAAGTGGTGTTGTAGAACGGAGCTGTTCGACCATCTCTTCAGACACCTCACTTAACATATCTGTTGCGATTGCTCCTGGTGCTACTGAATTGATTCGGATGTTGTGCTGTGCAAGCGGTCCACAACACGATTTTGTCAAGGAAATTACTCCTGCTTTTGCTGCTGCGTAGGGTAGCTGGTTCGGACGCACTGCTAACGCAGCAATTGACGATACATTGACGATACGACCAAACTGTTGTTTAATCATTCCGGGTTTAACTGCCCATAGCACGTTGAAAGGACCGGTTAGGTTAATCGCAACAATCTTATCCCAATGTTCAGGGGTAAGTTCATCAAACACCATATCACCGACATCCCCGGCATTGTTCACTAATAGTTCAATTGTTCCGAGTTCTTTGGTGATATTTTCCACCATTCTGTTCACTGCTTCTCTATCGGAGATGTCCGCTTGGACAGTTATTGATTTCTGTCCTAAGGCGTTGATTTGATCGCAGACTGCTTCTGCTTTAGCAGCAGATTGGGAGTAGTGAACAGCAACGGTTGCGCCTTCACTGGCAAGTTTGAGAGCAGTTTCTTTGCCAATTCCTCGACTGGCTCCGGTTACCAAAGCAACCCGTCCCTCAAATTTCATTCAATTATTCTCCTACGAAGTGTTTGTAGTTGTTTCCAAACATCTTCGGAAACAGGTGTAGTGGCGGCAGCGAAATTTTGTTCTACTTCTGTCGCATTCTTAGATCCTGTCAAGTTCGTTGCAATTAACGGTTGACGAAGGCAGAATTGGATAGCGAGATTCAGCAGGTTTAGATTATTGTCAACTGCCCATTGCCAAAGCTTGTATGCTTTTTCACCTTCAGGAGGTCTTTCCTTAACATTCGGTTCAACTCCAGAAAGCAATCCCGCTGCGATTGGACTCCCGTTGATTACACCGATGTCATTTTCCGAGGCAAAGGATAACAACCATTCATTCGCTGTTTGGCTCAGAAGCGTGTAGTCCAGATAGGTGAGAATTACATCTACAATACCCGTCTCTATAGCAATCTTATGGAATTCGTGCTCTCTCACACCGAGACCGATGAACTTTACCAATCCCTCTTCACGCATCCGTTGGAGTTCATCCAATGCCCCGCCTTTGGTAACAACTGGATCCATATTTGAAGGGTCATGCACTAAGCAAACATCAAGATAGTCAGTACCTAGCAGTCGTAGACTATTTTCTACGCTTCGCCGCGTGCCAGCGGCACTATAATCACCACGCCATTTCGGATGTGTTCCAGTTTTTGTAGCGAGATATATCTTTTCTCGCCATCCATCAGCAAGGGCGAGTCCAATACGACTTTCACTTTCACCGTAGAGCGGTGACGTATCAAGGTAATTGATACCTAATGTAATGGCGCGACGCACCGTTCCTACTGCTTCATCATCAGTGACATTACTACCACCAATACGCGCCCCACCGAGACTAAGACTTGTGACTTGTAATTCGGTTCGTCCTAATCTACGTTTCTGCAATGGAGTTAATTGAGTTGACATAATTGTTCTTCTATCGTTGTAAATGCCCACGGCGTGCATCAGGATGTATTACACTCACCCACTGCACGCCTTTAACAACATCGTCTGGGACATGTCCATGCTCCACACCCTTGGGAGTTACCACTAAATCTCCTGGACCAATACGATATGATTCGGATTGACCGTCAGCGGTGCGGAGTGTTACCGTTGTAGTGCCTTCTGTGAAATACCAGTATTCATCAAAATCATGAAAATGGAGTTCAGTAGGACTTTCTTTAGATACTGCAAAAGGTCCAATCGTTGTCATATCTGGCGTATCCAAGGTACTTCCGAGTGCATCGCTCATCCGTTCCCCATTACTGAGTCGAATTACACAGAGGTTCGTATCCATTAGATGACTCCGATGTCTTTCAGGTGCTGCAGTGAATCTGCGACGCGTGCTTTTACACCTGCTTCATCTAAGTTTTCACCCTCAATACCTTCCAATTCCATTGTGAATGGACCGTAGAAATCTGCATCGTTCAATGTCTGGAAAACTGCTTTGTAATCAACAACGCCTTCTCCGAGGGTTGGAAAATGCCATGTCCTATATCCACCGTTTGTATCTTTGAGATGGACAGCACCAACATGCTTGATAATCTTTTTGACTTCTGTGACAGCATCTACATCGTGGTTATAATAATAGACGTTACCAGTATCAAAGTTGATGCAGATATTCGGATGGTTAACTCCTTTTATCGTCTCAAGTGCGATGTCACCGTTGTGTGCCATATCAGGATGCGTTTCTAAACACACTTTTACTCCCAACGGTTCGGCGTTTTCACCGATAGCACGTAGGCGTTCATAGACAACTTTTTTGTCAGTCTCCCCTGAGTGAACGCTAACAAAAATAACCTTGACACCCATTTCATTTGCAATGTCTAACGTCGATTGAAAATCCTCAACAACTGTCTCAGACTGAACATCACATCCACCGAGTAGACTGGTAGCAGTGAGTCCGTGTGCCTTTAATTCCGTTTGTAATGCATCAACGCCATCAGCAGCAGGAACACGAATCTCAACGTTAGTCAGACCGATTTCTGCTAAGTGTGTATAAGCATTTGCCCCAAACTGTCTATAACTTCCTAAGTTACATGCAATGATATTTTTCATTAGAATCTCCTAAAAAATGAATGTAAATATTTGGATATTTATGGTATTTTTCGTAGAACCGTGTTGCTCAATAGTATTTCAAGTCCTAACAGAAGTGCCGCAGGTATTAGGAAATATCCCACTAACTCTTGTCGAACCGTATAGTTTACGACCTTAAACTTGGTCTTTTCAAGTTTGTCAATCTCAGCATAGACATGTTTCAGCGACTGCATGTCAGTAGCACGGAAATAACGTCCACCAGTGGTGTTAGCGATCATTTTAAGCGTCACTTCATCAAGATAGGTTATGACATCTGTGTATCGTTTACCAAATGTGGTATCTTCGTACGGAATTCGCGTCCCTCCTTCTTTACCCATACCGATAGTGTAAACCCGAATATCGAAGGATTGTGCTAATGCTGCTGCTGTTCCAGGTTCAATCGTTCCTGCGTTGTTTTCGCCATCTGTCAAGAGAATCACAATCTTGGTTTTTGCTTCTGATGTACGCAATCGATGTGTCGCCATTGCGATCGCATCACCGATAGCAGTGCCATCTTGCAGCTGTCCTCCCATTTCAACTTCTACATCATCAAGTAAATCGGATAATACTGAATAGTCCAGCGTAAGTGGACATAGCGTAAAACTCTCACCAGAAAATACGATTAACCCGATTCGATCACTTTCACGAAATCTGAGAAAATCACGTATAACCGACTTTGCAGTTTGGAGACGGTTGGTATCATTGAAATCCTCTGCTCGCATACTATCAGATATGTCAAGTGCTAAGAAGATATTAATACCTTCAGCGTAACGCCTTTCTTGACTTTGGGAGAGTTGTGGTCTGGCAAGTGCGAAAATAAGAAGTGCAATTATAACAAACCTAAGTATTTTAAGTGATGGAAGTAGTTTGATGGCTAATGTCTGTGGTATTTGGCGAACTCCTTCAAGTTCAGAAAAACGGATTACAGGTAAGGTGCCTTGTTTTTTTTGCCACCAAAGATATAGTACCAATAACGGCAACAAGATATACAGACTGAGATAAATGGGAGATTCAAGGACCATTATTGACCTATCCTTTCAGACCAGTGAACGTTTTTAGTTTGGCTTGGTGATGACATTGCTTTTAAGGTTGACAGTATACATATTCCTATGCCAACACCATTAAAAACGAGAAACGTCACCCAATCCACATGTGGGATCTCAGTTGCCATAAAATAAGGGATAAAGCCAAAAATCACCGCGAGAGGTCTTAATCGTCCGGCAAGTAGTGTGCTTCCAAGTGTATAAAAGATGGCAGTTTTACCACATAACGCGAGCGGCACTAAAAGGAAAATGCCTAATAGTAGGAAAGGGAACCCTACAATGGAAAGAATTAGAACCCACGATACTACAGGAACCACAACAAACATGAGTAAGCCAAAAAGGATGCTACCGATTGGTCTGTTTGTTAACATAGCACTGATGGCATTTATTGGTCTTGGAAATGCAATAGCGATTAAAAGATATGTCAACAGCAAAATCCCAAACTTCATTGCGGTTAGTCGAAAATTTCTGTGTTTCTTTATATCCCAGATGGTATGCGGATGCATCAACAGTTGTGCTGCAGCTGGTGCGATTCTCCATCCATTACTTACGTTAAAATGCTCTACAGATTCAAGGTTACCATATATCTGTCCACCGATCACTTGGAGCATTCCTTTGATTTCAGCACCCGGTGCAATGTCAACATCTCCACCAATTACTAAGACATTCCCTGTTACTGTTCCCTGTATAGATGCGTTTCCGGCAAGTAGAACAAGCGTTGTCAGAACTTCATCCGCTTCTAACAAGTAATCGTTGACAATTTTGAAAAACCGTCGTTCTCCTCTCCACTTTGGTAATGCTGGATCAGGTGTATCAGGTGGTTCTTCTATTTCCTTAATCGTAGATATCATATCCTGTTCGTCGCTGTCTGTAGGTATTTCTTCTGGTGGAGGTAGTGGATTATTTTCGATATCTTGTTTTTCGTCTTCTGAGGATTGATCTACTTGTGTTGTGGATTGTTGTTCTTGTGTTGATTGCGAAACAGGTTCGGTAATTTGGCTATTATCCTCAACTGATTTATCTTCTTCTGGGAGTGTAGGAGGAGATTCTGGCGTTTGTGCATACAGTGGTTGAATACCACATATAACCGTAATTAATAATAAGATTGCTATTTGTTTCATGTTTATTACTTATTTAATATAGAAAGGGACGGCATCCCTATAGTTTTGATAATACCTAATGTATTATAGACAGTATAGTTACTGATGTCAACTTTTTTTAGTAGTCATACAGAGCCATTCAATTGTCGATTTTTCTGTCTGAATCTCGGAGTACGCGAAAGGCGCAGAAGGGATTGATTCTACAGCACATTACAATCATAGGGAGGGGTTTCTCTGTCCGAATAAATGGAAGATACGGATAAGATGGGTGAGGTAATATGGACAGGGAAACAACGCTCCTACATGGGAATTTCTCTATGAATGCTTGCGCGACTTGATTGTTTGTCGTGAATTTTGCGTAAGATTTGACAGCGAATTGCTTGTGCTTTTCTTGTAAATACATCGGTTTTTGCTCCTTCTAAAAACGAACCAAAAACGGCTATTTTTCGGTTTTTGGTTCGTTTTGATATTTGGGGTTATGCCAGTCTGGAACTGGGTTTATAGGGGTTTTTGGAAATTCTGAGAATTTCATTTTTGGTTCGTTTTTTATTTGCTTGATTTTGGTCGGTTTTTTGGTGGATATTTTGGGGTGACGGGTGTCGGTTTTTGTTGTGAATGTGAGGTGTAAGCGGTTTCTGTTTTTCATAGTGGTAGTAGTATAACAGGTGGTGGGAAGGGTGTGAAGGGGTTGTGGGAGTTGGAACAATATGTTTCATGTATGTTTGGGGTAGTTTTCAGTTTTTAGTTGTCTGAACCAGGATTTGCAGGATTTCAGGATTTGCAGGATAAGAGAAGAGTCTGAACCAAGGTTTTCATGATAAGAGATCGCTCCTACAAAGGAAGGCTTAATAAAATAATAGGAATTGGAAAACTGAATGGCTCCGCTTAAATGAAGAATTGTTTGACTTACAGAAAGACATGTGATATACTTATTCAATACATTTAACGTGCCGGTGTAGCTCAGTGGTAGAGCACACGACTCATAATCGTGCTGTCCGGAGTTCGACTCTCCGCACCGGCATTGTTCTTTAAAGGCTTGTCTCATGAAAGCCCGTTTTCTGCGAGAGATGCATCGCTTCATTTTGCAGCACGCGATGATTGAGGATGGAGAGACGGTGCTTGTTGCAGTGTCAGGCGGTGCTGATTCCCTTGCACTGCTTTACGGGTTGCATTCCCTACATACAAATCTAAACTGTCATCTGCATGTCGTTCACTTAGATCACGGTCTCAGAAATGATTCTGCCTCTGACGCAAACTTCGTCCACGAACATGCCATCCGTTTAGAACTGCCTTTTACCGGACACTCCGTTGAATTACCACATTTAATTGAACAGTGGAAACTATCTGTAGAAGCTGCAGGACGCAAAGCGCGTTACGACTTTTTCGAATCAGTATGTATGCAAGTAGGAGCAACCAAAATAGCACTCGGACACCAACAAGACGATATTGCAGAAACAGTCATAATGAACTTGATCCGCGGCTCCGGAGTCACTGGATTACAAGGTATTAAACCTATAAGAGATGGAAAGTTCATTCGACCGCTTGTCCGGTTCACTCGCGCAGAAATTGAAGCCTATCTTAAATCAGAAGGGATTGTTCCAAGACAAGATTCAACGAATACGGATAAACGTTATCTACGGAACCGAATTCGACACGAGTTGATACCATTGCTTGAACAGGAGTATAACCCGAATATTAAAACAGGTTTAAGCAGAACTGCTGAAATCCTACGTGATGAATCGGAATATCTTGATGAAATAACTTACGCATTATATGACTCCTGTAGGCTTTCATTTACTCAGTTCACAAGTATTATATTGGATAGAGACGTATTTCTCAAACATCACATTATTTTACAAAGACGGATACTAAGACATAGTATCACTGATTTAATTGGACAAATTAGTGATTATTCCTATGAACATTACCAATCAATGCTTGACATCGTTAATTCCGATAAACCAAATGCGGTGTTTACGTTGCCACACAGTGTAAAGTTTAGGCGGGCTTATAAGCAACTAATTTTTGAGAAAAACCCTGTTGAAACTGAAGGCTTTGCCTACACGTTAAACATATCTGGTAGAACACTAATTCCAGAATTAAATGCAGAAATAACAGCATGTATATACGATGCTTCGCAAGGTGATGTCCTGTCCATTCCTGACGGCACTTTTGAGGCGATATTTGATTATAGTAAGATAAAATCACCGTTGACAATCCGCAATCGACGAGATGGAGATAGATTTCAACCTCATGGAATGCGAGGAACAAAAAAAATAAAAGATTTTTTGATGGATGCAAAAGTGCCACTGTTTGAACGTGATCGCATTCCAATGCTTGTTTGTGGGAATGAAATTCTGTGGGTTATCGGTTTCACCACTAATGAAAAATTCAAAGTTCACCCAACAACACAAAGGTATCTTCATTTACATTATGCCAGAGATAATATCAATTCCTAAAACTATCCTGCTTTCTGAAGCACAAATTCGAAATAGGATACGAGAACTTGGCAAACAGATATCCAAAGATTATGAAAATCAAGAACTGGTCTTGGTTTGCGTGCTGAGAGGTGCTGCACTTTTTTTCGCGGATCTCGCCCGAGAAATTTCGCTGCCGCTAAGGTTTGAGTTTCTACAGACTTCAAGTTACAACGATAGTACTGAACCATCGAAAAATATAAAATTCATACGGTCAGGAAGTGGGTACATAGAAAATAAAGATGTACTTATTGTAGAGGACATTATTGATTCGGGACAAACCTTAAAGTTTCTCATGAAACACCTGCGAACACTAAACCCAAAAACGATTAAGATCTGCACCCTGCTCGATAAACCCGCTCGGCGTCAAGTTTCTGTGCCTATTGATTATTCAGGATTTGAAATTCCGAACGTTTTTGTCGTTGGATACGGACTTGATTATGGACAGATGTATAGAAATTTACCGTATATCGCTGTCTTAGAAACAACATGAGAAAAAGCAACGAAAATCAGTAAACATTTTATGTTCACCAACGTTTATTTAGATATTTATATAGTTTTTCTTGACAATTTATATTTTAACACTCCCGTCAAATCCCCATGCTTTAACTTGTGGGATGTAGACGGCTAAACTTGCTGTTGAAAGGGGTGTGTAAAGTTTTTGTCACTAAGCATCAGGCGGTTTTTGTTTCTGGATACCAATACCTATTCCAAGTTTTGTTCTTTAACAAACATCTCCATTCAAGGATGGCATTTAGTCCTGGCTCTGTCCACCTCATAGAAGCGTGTTTACATCTTTTCCCAACAACATGATGACACGCACTCTCTATGACACCACTTCCAATCTGATACCCTTTCTCTCTAAACGCTTTATACCGCATCCGCTTCGCATGTTTTTGGAAATATCTTGCTTCTCTTTCTAAAGTATCTCTATCCTCCGGATTTTGTGGTTCTAAAGTGCGGATACGGGCGACCACTTCAGGGATGTTTCCATCTAAAAGGATCGGGGCGACCTCTTGTATCCAAGCTGCAATCGTTTCCGTCTCAGTCTCTCCGAAGGCGCATTTCGCAACATCATACAGGTGGGATTTAGCGTGCATGTAATCCACAATCTCAACAGCATTGGGGAAGTATTCAGCTGCTAAGTTCCAAATCCACGCAGCACCATCACCGATAAACACGATCTCTTGAGTATCTATAGCTTCTTGGTAAATACCACTATTGGTGGCTAACGCATATAAATCCTTACCACAGTGTTGTGCGTCCTGACGATTGGCAGTATAACGAATACTTTCAGTCCGCACACTCGCAACACTATTGGGTCCCAGTTGTGGATAATCTCTATAAATACAACTGACTTTTGTCTCTTTCCAACCTTCTGGCGAGTTCGTGTGACACCCATCACAACTCACATACCAACGCTGATTTTTTTCAAGGGTTTGGGGTGCCACCGCCGCGAGTGCTTTCAAATCTTTTGACCATTCACGCACTTTCTTATGCAGCGTCGTGTGGCTCACTTTTATCCCTTGACGAGATAACTCCTCAGCTGCCTCCCTAAACGGAAGGTGCGCCGACAAACGACACATCGCTTCAGCAACACGATGGGTGTATTTGCCTTTCAACCTTTGTCTCATATCCCAAGGTTTATGGGAATGTCCCAACGCACAACAATACACCCAACGATGAACACGGATGATACCGCAGCGCGTCGTAATCTGTCGTCCTCTTCTACGCCACCGACGAGAGGGGGTATCACACTTTGGACACGCAACCGGTTCCGCCTCCTTGCCAGATGCCTCTTGGTTGACGGACATCTCTAACAACTTGCGTCTTATGGAGTGGGTCCCTTCTAAAATACGCTGCTCCGCTTCATCCAACGACACATAAGAACCAGTGCCAAGTTCTCCTACTAAATCGTTTATTTCTTCTACCAAGTTCATTGCTGCTTCTGTATTTTCTTTGACTTCACAACTCTCTAATGTTATACTAAACATCGGTATCCTCTCCTTTGGATAAAAAATAACTATTTGGAAATAACTATTTGGAAAGGATACCATTTTTGTATGCTTTTTACAACTCCATCAATAAACTCTTCAAGTGACAAAAACTTTACACACCCTATCCGCGGTGTGTTTTGACTACGAATTGTTTGTGTTTTCCTTGAATTTTTCTCCTTAAAAAGATACCGTTGGTATCTTTTTTTCACATTACGGTATCTTTTTGTGTAATTGGTATGAATGTAGTTCCTGTCTGTGTTTATAGGTTATTATAATCGGTTTTTTCAATGAAAATAATTTTAAATTTGGTATCTTTTGTATTTTCTGGGTATTCTTCGGTTTTTTGACTACAATTCCGTAATTATTTTCTTGTTTTATCTGAAATTTGGTAGGGTGAAATGTTAGCATAATGCGTCTCCTGAAACAAAAGGATTTTAAGTTATGCAAATTATAACTGACGGACGAGGTGTTTTGTAGTTAATCTGGGGTCGGGAACAATATATATCCAATATGTTCCATGTATATTTAGGAAATGGCTTCAACGGACAGCGGTCAGCATTTCACATTTTGCTAACGACAGAGTGTAGATGCTACCGTGGTTAATTCCATCCAGCGAGCTGCAGGTATTTTTCCCAGAGCGGATAGCCCCACAGCATAACAACGATTGCTGCACCAGCAAGAAAAGGTCCATAAGGAATCGGGCTTTGACGGTTTTTTTTGCCAGTTACGATAAGCAGCGTGCCAATAACAGCACCGCTAAAGGCAGACAACGCTATTACCATTATAATGCTTTGCCACCAAGTAGGTTCTTGCCACACACCGAGAAACAAACCTATAATAGCCATGAGTTTAACATCCCCCATTCCCATCGCCTTTTTCCGCATAACTGCACTCCCAATAAACGCAACTAACCATATCACTAATCCTCCTGCTACAAACCCAATAAGCCCTGTTCGTAGGTAGTCAATGCTACCGCGCTGATAAGCAATTGCAGACACAATTCCCAACCCAAGGACCAATCCTGTGAGGCTTATAACATTTGGGATAATGTAGTGCTGCGCATCAATAATAGCAATCGGTATAAGTAACGAAACAAAAATGAGGGCATATATCAAATTAAGACCAAGTGTTTTCTCAAGTCGATAAAACACCACGAGAAATAGCACTGCGGTAACAAGTTCAACAATAGGATATAGGACTGATATATTCGTGTTGCAATATCGACACTTTCCACGTAAGAACAGATAACTTAATAGCGGGATATTGTCGTAAAATTTTATTGTTTGATTGCATTCAGGACAGAAGGATCTGCGCGGTGAGGAAATTGACATGTCTGAGCGGGGAATGCGGTAAATACAGACATTGAGGAAACTGCCGATTGCTAACCCTAAGATGAAAATGAAGATCGGTATCCAGATTTCGTCCACAGATTACCACCAATATTTTTCGCCTTGTACGGCATCAGCGTGGTAGACCTTGCTGATTTCAGCGATACCACCTAACCGGTATTTTGTTGGTACACGCGGATGATCCTTTGCGATTCCGACTTTATAGGTTTTTGGTATCAAGACATAGTTTCCACCCCAAGGTGTTTTCGGCACAGTTTCCAGATAGGTGCCGCGCCATCCATCTACGCCAGGATCGGTTACCAACTGATCTAAAGTTGCTGGATAGGTCTGTGTGTGTCGATAGTATTTTTTTATCGCTGTAGCGAGTATTTCAACATCTATATCTGCTTGACTGACTTTTCGGTATTCTGTCCAAGGTGAATAAGAAAGTACACCAATTATAATAATCAGTGCTGCCAGTATAATGAGTTGAATACGTGTCATATATTTACAGCACACCAAATCAACGGTATGAATGCCGTTAGACATTCCCCGGAGTGTGCCTACTACCTTTAAGTCACATCGGGACGCGTAATATTGTACTTGCTCATCTTTTTGTATAAATTACTTCTTTCCACATCCAACACATCGGCAGTTCTCTTTATATTCCAACCGTTTTCATTCAAAGCTGCAAGTATACATTCCGATTCCGCTGAATCTACCATAGCACTCAACGGTGTATTCGGTTGGTAGGCAGAAGCGACATCCAAGATTTGTATGTGATCTTTTTCGAGAGGTAAGATTTCATTAACATCATTTGGTTGGATAATTTCTCGGTTCACCATAATGAGTAGCCGTTCAACGATATTTTTTAGTTCACGTATGTTGCCGGGCCAGTGGTAAGATTGAAAAACAGGATAAGCTTCTGATGCGAAGGTTTTCGGGGTAGAAGCCATATTCTTTTGTAGCCGTTCAGCAAAATATTTAACTAACAAGGGTATATCGTCTAATCGTGCGCGTAGCGGCGGGACATCTATAGGGACAATTTTGAGACGATAATATAGGTCTGTTCGGAACTGTCCTTGTTCAATTTCTTCTGGGAGATTCTTATTAGTCGCGGCGATGATTCGGACATCAACATTTCGAATCTGCTGACTTCCGAGTCGTTCTACCTCTCCATATTCAAGCACGCGTAGTACTTTTGCCTGTGCCTTTAGGGTCATATCCCCGATTTCATCAAGGAAAAGTGTTCCACCGTCAGCAAGCTCAAAGCGTCCTTGTCGCATAGAATCAGCACCAGTAAATGCGCCGCGTTCATGCCCGAAGAGTTCGCTTTCAACAAGTTCTTCGGGTAGAGCTGCGCAGTTTAACGGAATAAAGGGTTTATCAGAACGTTTGCTATATCTATGAATTGCATTGGCGACAAGCTGCTTACCTGTTCCATTTTCCCCAGAGATAAGCACCCCAAGATTACTTGCTGCGACCTGCCGAATTTCTGTGCGAAGTTTTAAAATCACAGAACTTTCTCCGACCATTTCATCTTCATCAGCAATTTGTGATTTGAGAATTTCATTTTCTTTTGCTAACCGAGAAAGTTCTAAATACGGTTCGATATTAGATAAGATTTTATCCATACTGACCGGTTTTGTGATATACCGTTTTGCACCGAGTTCCAGTGTTTTTAAAGCGATCTCAATATCCTGTTGTGCGGACATCATCACAACATTAAGATCAGGTTGTTGTTCAAGCAGTTTTATTAATGTCTCAACACCATCTATGCCGTTTTCCATCATAATATCCAACAGCACGAGATCAACATCCTGAGATGCACATAGTTGTAATGCTTTTTCTCCACTTGCGGCAGTTAAAGTTTTGTATCCTTGGATACTTAACCCTTGTGAAAGCATTTTCAATATATTTTTTTCGTCATCTACAATGAGAATCGTATTCATATTTTTCCTCTACATATATTATCTGTTGACAGATCTCTTAATCACCAGCATATAGCACTTAATTCATGGGTTCGGGTGATGTTAGAACAGGTATAGTCTCTGTAAGATATGAGGCTTCGTTAAAGGTAATCCGTATTGTTGTTCCGACGTTCTCCTCCGATTCTACTGCGATCTCTCCTCCGTGAACGGTAATAATGCGTCTGACAATTGCCATGCCGAGACCTGTTCCATAAGCTTTTGTGGTATAGTCTGGTGTAAATAGATGTTTTCGTGTCTCTTCGGACATACCGTGTCCATTATCTTGAACTTCAAGAGAGATAAGGTTGCCATTATTAGATGTAGCATAAGTCCGTAGCGTGAGCGTTCCACCATCTGGCATGGCTTCAATTGCGTTCTTGACAAGATTTCCAACTGCGCGCTCCATCTGTTCTCTGTCTAAGGAGAGAGGAGGTAACGCACCCGTTTGTTTTTCGACTGTTATGTTTTGTGCTTGGGATAATTCCATATACAATTTTAGCACAGCGTCTACGATGTCATTTAAATCAATTGGGTATCTGTCAGGTACTGGCAAGCGTGCATATTGATGAAACTCATCTATTAGTTCACGTATACGGTCAACTTCTTCAATAATTGTGTCCGTGCACTCATCAAAAATGTTCTCAAAGATTTCTGGTCTATTTTTTGCGGCTTGCAAGTTCTCAACTGAGAGTCGGATTGGAAATAAAGGATTTTTGACTTCATGTGCGAGTTGTCTTGCGACATCGCGCCATACTGCGATTCTCTCAGCTGCTTTATACTCCTCCAAGCTCTGTTTCAAAGCCAATGCCATCTGATTAAATCCATCTGCAAGTTCACCGACCTCTCCTTTAGATTGAACGGCAATTTGATAAGTAAGATTACCTGCCCCGATTTCACCTACTCCTTGCTGAAGTTGTGCAATGGGACGAGTGATACGTCGACTTACAAGGTAACTGATACAGTAGACTAAGACTGCACAACCACCGATGCTCCATAACAAGATAATCCGCATCTGATCTTGCCATTGAATACGGTACTGGTGTGAATATGCGATAATTAATTCCACAAAAGGCAATTTTTGCGTATCCGAAAAAGGTGTACTCAAGATATCTGCCCGAACAACAGTAAAGGTACGGGTACGTTCCTCTTCCTCTAATGTTTGTGTTACATCCTGTTCTTGTAAATCCTCCAAGGTAACCACCAACTCCTCAACCGGTTTCCCTTCTTCCTGATGTACTTGCTTCTGTTTCTCCCACTCCATCTTTATAGTCGGTGTTTGGTAGGCAACACTATTTAATGGTATCCATTCCTCTTGTTCATCTTTTCTTTTTACAAGAAAAATTGGATGTTCAGACGGTTGGCTCAACATTTCAACTCTTAACCATTTTTGCAGAGAACGTCCACCTGTTACATATCCCCAATCCCACCACTGTGTGACCTCAACCACCAATTGCGGATCATCACCGCTTTCAATGACGCGTTCACGAATTGTTCCTTTACCTTCTTTGTATGACAACTCCATTGTAGCGTTAGTAATATCAATCACTCTATCCCCATAACGATGTTCATCTATCCGGTTACTCAAGACCAATATCCCTTCAGTGTTACCGCATTCAAAAACATCAAAATTGGTTACTGAAATATATCTATTACCCCCGCTTTGTGCTCTTTCTACGGTGTCCCGTGTATCTTTGTCCTCACCTTTTGCTTGGACCTCAGTTCGGATAGAATTAACAAATAACGTATAATTGTTGGATATATTTGATTGTAACTCAACAACCTCTTTGTCCAGTTGTTCACTAAAAGTGCGGTCAATCAGAACACTGGCAATGCCAAAAATGACAGCGAACATCAGTAGGAATACCAAGCTATACGTGAAGAATATCTTGTTTTGAAGGCGAATTGCAGATAATTTATTGATAACTCTTTGGGAATATCTCATACGGACAGTTCTCGTTGAACATGGAATGAATTAGCAACAGCAAATATAAGAAAGATAAAGTACTACTAACCCCTTTTCATATTACGTGCAATTTCTTCGGTACGCTTTTTATATCCCTCAACAGCCGATTGATGGTAGGTTAACTCTTTTTCAAGTATCGGCACACCATCGGTAAGGTGGAGTTCTTGTAATCTACCTTTAACCGCAACCGTATCCATGAGTGTTCGCATCAATTGACATAGATTTCTAATATCTCGACTTGGTAGTGTTAGCGTGACATTTGGAATATCTTTTTCAGTGAAATCCATCTCTGTCCCCCGATAAGAAGCAGTCTGACTATCGTTCATTGAAAGCCCTTTAAACGCCTCTAAACTACTGCCTTCATTTCCACTGGGGATTGTCAAATCTGCACCAAGATTTTCCCAATGGATAAAAAGGATTGCTTTATCTTTTGGACCGGCAAGGATACCGTTAAGAATGGAATGATTACTCGTAGGACCTTTCGCAGCAATAACGTTTGATCCTATTCCGTTTTCTTGTATAGATTCGGTATAGAGTTGAACAAACCATTCACCGAGACGACTGTTATCTGCGTAATTGTAGAAGACAATACTACCTGCGCTGTAATATTTCTCAACAGAGTCAAGCCATAGTGCAAGATGATATGCACTGTTGTCAGGATGTGCATAGGGTTGTTGAAAGTTCCTATCAGCATGTTGTATGCCTTCAACCGCAGCGCGTATTCTATCCTTCGGTCTCTCTCCTGCACCAGCTGTGATTGCCAAGAAAAACAGACCGACAGGAGAAAAAGCAGAAAAACGACCACCAACACCATCGGGAACAGGAAGAATACCGTAGAAGGAAGATTCTTGATGAAATTGATAAAGAAGGCTTTTGTCAGACAAGCCAGTTGTTGCGACAATTTGGTTACGCCAATTCCCTAATTCCTGCTGTAGTCTCTCCTGGATAATCATTAGCGTTGCGAGGGTTTCACCTGTTTTGCCCGACTTGCTAATAACATTGAAAAGCGTTTTGTGCAGCAAGTTGCGGGATTTCAGCATATCAAGCAATGCTTTAAGTCGATGCGGGTCGAACGTATCACCTGTAAAGTAGACCTCTGGTGCACCACCCCGTTCAGATGTTGTCAGAAGATTGTGATATGGGTGATTGGCGATTTCGTGGAACACGCGTGCACTCAAGTCGGAACCACCGATTCCAACAGTCACCAAGACAGAAAAATCGTCTCTCACTTTATTAGAAAGATCAAGAACCTGCTGTATATGTTCTGTCTGCAGATGACTACGGGTCCATGCACGTAGGTTTTGTTCTAATACAGATAGTGGCGCGTCCATCTCTTCATTAAACAGTGCCTGAATATTTTCCAAACGTTCATTGACCAGTGCATCTGCATCTTGCGCACCAGTATCTGCACAGATAAGCATTCTTAGTCTTAAACCCGATTCGCTTCCTAACTCTATCTGTTTTGTAATCGAATCCATTAATATTGTTCTTTTTACCTCCAAGAATAATGTCTATCTAACCTTTATTCTCGCCCAAGTCGTAGCGATTTTACCTTGTGCATCTACTTCAAGTGAATCTGGTATCAACTTTTTAATCTCTGCTTGACTGAGAACATCAGCATATATCCGTGAATCTTCAATGTGCACGTCAAGGTCACCAGGACCGCCACCTAATCCACCGTGACGTTTCCCCCAAATAGCCTCCGCATCGCTGTTTGCGAAAGTTACGAATTGACCAAATGTGTAGTCGCCGATTTCGTCCCCATTCCGGTATAATCTCACGCGTGCAGTCCCATTATCATTCTCATACGAAATTGCTATCATTACCAGTACTCCGGTTTGCTTTTCCTCAAAACCGGGTTCAGGGTCTTTGGTGCGGTGAAACCACCCACTACCTGCCATCCAACGACGATTCTGGCGTTCTCCAAAAACAATTCCATCAAATGTTGGATCAGAGAGGCGATCAATGGTTAATATTGATCCTTTCTGTATGTCAAGGTCATCCATACTTGCCCACGACACCAGTGTTTTTTCCTCTATATCTGGTCCGTCATATCCACTCGCAATTGCCCATTTGCCAAGGTCAATATTCAATTGTCCACCCTTAATCTCAGCACCCACGAGCGTAATATCCGCGAAGTTACCCGTTAAATCTTCCAGTTCAATCCCCTTTTCAAATGTCCAATGTCCTACGAGGGAATCTGCTTTCTCTCCTTGTCCAAACCCTGACATAATAAAGTTAATCAACAGTAGAACAGCACAAATCAATATCCGATAATTCTTCAGGTGATTCATGGTAGTCTCCTCAATTGTCAATTTGGGTTAAGATTTTACTATCACTGCTTACCTTTAAGCCCTTCCATATTTATCGTTAAGGCGAACAATGTCCTCCTCATCAAAGTGTCCGAAAGCAATCTCAAGTATTCGATAATCTTGTGATTCGCCAATAAGCTGATGCTTTGCACCTTGTGGAATGAAAACCGGTTCCATCGGTTCCGGATGCAAAACCTTGTTTTCAATCCGAATACATGCGCCTTCGTCAAGCGGTATCCACAACTCACTCCGATGATGGTGATATTGATAACTTACCTGTTCACCAGCACGTATCTCCAAAATTTTAACGGTAACTGGTTGATTTAGGACGTATTGGATAAAGCGTCCCCAAGGTTTTTCGGTTGTCATTATCTCTGATAATACTTTAGATGGATCTGTTATAGATGACATCAGTCCTCGATTCTATTCTATTGAGATTAAATCGAAATTCACGATTTTGCTATAGTTTAGCATAACATCTGTCGCTAAGGCAAGAACAAAAGAAATGTGCGTTAAATGACCACGTGTCCGATCATCTATAGTAAATTCCGACTATTGAATGCTACTGAACAATCCTATTGACACCGTGCTTAAAATAAGATACACTTGTGAATGATGAATGTTCAAGCAATTTCAACACTCATTGAAGAGAAGATAACCGAACAGATATTCCCCGGTGCTGTTGTCGCGATCCTCACAGAAGACGAGGTGATATACCATGCAGCGTTTGGAAATCGTATCATCAAACCGAAGCAAGCACCAATGCTAAACGACACGTTGTTTGACCTCGCTTCCCTGACAAAACCTATTGTCATCGGTACACTCACGATGCAATTGGTAGCATCTGGCAAGTTGTCATTAGACGAACCAGCACAAACATATCTACCAGCATTCAAAAAACCGAACATAACGTGTCGCCACCTTCTCACGCATACATCTGGTTTACCTGCATGGAAGCCGCTCTATATTGAAACAGATTCCCCCGAAGATGTGACAGAACACTTGGGAAACACGCCGCTTGAAAGTACTCCCGGTGAAAAGGTAACCTACAGTTGTTTAGGATATATCCTTATGGGAAAACTTATCTCTACCATTATGGGAGAGCCGTTAGACATTTTGGCACATGACACCATCTTTAATCTACTCAAAATGAACCGCACACTATACAACCCACCATCACAGATACACGATAACTGTGCTGCGACAGAGGACTCAAATAGCTTTGAACGTAGAATGGTAAAGTCAGGACAGCACGGTCGCTATTACCGTGGTCATAACTGGCGAGAAGGTGTTATCATCGGAGAGGTTCACGATGAAAATGCCAATTACCTCGGTGGAGTATCCGGTAATGCGGGGTTGTTTTCTAATGCCAGGGACCTTATCACCTTTTGTCAGATGATTCTTCAAGATGATGGTAAGTTTTTGTCAACTGATAGTATAAAAGCATTTGCCACACCGCAGTCCCCGTCTGATGCTGCCGAACAACGTAGTATCGGTTGGCACATCCTTGCTGATGGGTCAATGTACCATACTGGTTTCACTGGCACTTCAATACGAATTGACCTTGAAAAAGGGTTGGCTGCAATTCTATTGACAAATCGGGTTCATCCTGATGCGCAACGGACTGGTATCATTGAATGTCGCAACCAATTCCATAGGATTGTCTTCGGATGATTAAACTCGGTATCACCCAACTCTTGACAAACAAGCAGGAATGGCTCAAGGATAAATCTGTCGGATTGCTAACCAATCACACCGGTGTTGATAAAAACTTAACCCAAAATATAACGTTGTTAAGCGAATGTGCCAATTTGGTCGCGCTATTTTCACCTGAGCACGGGTTGTGGGGCGCAGCGCAGGATGGCGTGAAGATAGAAGATTCAAAACATTCTCAAAACCAGATACAAGTTTATAGTTTATACGGGACAACCCCGATTGCATGGACAGACATTCTAAACAACATAGATGTGCTTATCTACGATATACAGGATGTAGGGACGCGGTATTATACATATCTTGGCACGTTGCTGGAGGTAATGAAAGCACTTGAATCCGCAATGGAATCGGATAAATGTGTTGAGTGTATTGTTGCAGATCGACCAAATCCAATAGGTGGTGTTCGTATAGAGGGACCTATGTTAGAATCTGACTACACATCACTTGTCGGACCGTATCCAATCCCAGTGCGTTATGGAATGACAATCGGAGAAATTGCATCTCTATTCCACGTTGAACAAAGATGTCGATTTCCGCTCAAGATTGCTCAAATGGACGGATGGAATCGAGAAATGTGGTATGACGAAACAGGTCTATTCTGGGTGCCACCTTCCCCAAATATGCCAACGCTTGAAACTGCAACGTTATATCCGGGGACATGTCTATTTGAAGGTACAAATGTAAGTGAGGGACGCGGAACGACAAAGCCTTTTGAATATATTGGTGCACCGTGGATAGATAATCAGAAGTTGACAGCGCAATTGAACGAACTTCAGTTCTCAGGTGTCCTTTTCCATCCGATTACATTTACACCACAGTTTTCTAAATTTAAAGACGAAGTGTGTCATGGCGTGGCAATACATACTACCAATCAGAAACAGGTAACCTCTGTTGAAATTGCAATATGGATGCTACGGTTGTTAATTGATACACACCCTAATGAATTTGAGTTTAAAGAAACACACTTTGATAGACTTTCAGGTAGCGTGTCTTTGCGTAATTCCTTGTTAGCAGGAATTCCTTGCGATGAAATTGTTGAGTCGTGGTCAGTTGAGGTGGAAAGATTCCGAGAGCGAAGAAAACCGTATTTGTTGTATTAACCGAAAAATAAACATGAAACCATTTTACGATCTGCTACAGAAAGAGAAGAAACTAATTGTCGGTTTAATGAGCGGCACATCCGCAGATGGCGTGGATGTCGCGCTCGTTGAAGTTTCGGGGTCAGCATTGACTACCGAAATAGAACTGAAGGCGTTTGAGACGATTCCATACACATCTGAGATACGATCACGAATCTTTGACCTTTTTAGTGTTGAAACGGCACGAGTTGATGAAATCTGCACAATGAATTTCATGATAGGAAAATTATTTGCAGAGAGTGTTTTGACAGTGCTGGATAAGATCGACATACCACCAACTCAGGTTGATCTCATCGGTTCTCATGGGCAAACGATTCACCACTTACCCAAGGCTTCTGTCCCCGCAACACTACAGATTGGTGAACCTGCAGTGATTGCACATGAGACAGGCATTCCAACCGTCGCTGATTTCCGTGTAGCAGATGTTGCTGCTGGTGGTGCAGGTGCACCTTTGGTTTCTTATATTGATTATCTGCTATTTCATCATGCAACACAGACAATTGGACTTTTAAACATTGGTGGTATTGCTAATCTGACAGTGCTGCCAGCAGGTTGCGGTATAGAAGAAGTACATGCATCAGACACAGGTCCTGGTAATATGATTCTGGACGCATGCGTAGAAAAGATAACTGACGGTGTGAAGCAGTTTGATGAAGATGCTGAACTCGCGAGGCAAGGCAAAGTCTGTGTTACACTCTTGAAGCAATGGCTGGAAAATCCGTTTTTTGATTTAACACCACCGAAAACAACAGGACGCGAAATGTTTGGAATAACCTACGCGAACAACTGTTTGCAGCAGATTAAGGATCAGAAAATATCAGAATATGACGGACTTGCTACGTTAACTGCATTGACAGTTGAGAGTATCTATCGCTATTATACGGATTTTGTTGAGGAAAAAACACCATTGAACATATTGTACGTCAGTGGTGGTGGTACGCGGAATCCGCTGATCATGCGTGGTCTTGCCGATGCGTTTGATCCGATCCGTGTTGTTGATGTCTCAGAAACTGGGGTTTCTGGTGATGCAAAAGAGGCAATTGCTTTTGCTATTCTCGCTAACGAGGCGATGCACGGGAATCTTAGCAATGTACCGAATGCGACTGGGGCAATGTGTGGAAAGATCTTGGGGAAGTTTGTTTGTCCATAATGACTATCATCAATTATCCGCACTATCATTGATACAGACATACAAAAACTGACAGCCTACCAACCCAATATTACCTAAAATAGTATGCGGAGAGAAAGGCGGTTACTGATGCCTAAATCGGGTTGCCGTTGATATGCGTAATCAACATGAAACGCTGCACCTGTGACGAATCGGAGTTGGAGTCCAGCACCAGCAGTGAAAAACATCGCCCGTGAAGTGCCGTTTCGACCATCAAATCCACACCGAAGTGCTAACAGTTCAAATAGAACATATTCCGCCCCTGTATGGAATTCGTAGTCGTTGCGAGTATCAACATCAGCAGCTAATGTGAGTTTACTATCAAAAATGGAGAGCTTTTGATGGTAAGCCATACCTACTTTGATACGTGGTAATAACGTCTCTGTGTGAGGGGTTTCACCCTCGTTTTCTGGAGGTGTATTCCAATAAAGTTTGGTTGTGAGAAAATCACTCGCAACGATGCCGAAAGAGAAGGCAGCCGGTTTTTCCAGATTAGTTTGGGCAAGAACCCCAAGATCACTTCCTCCACCAACAGCATTAGCATTTAGATACGTATCAATATAGATCAATTTTAGGCTGGCACCAAGATGGATAGAGACATCTCTCGGCAATGTTTTGAGATGTCGCGCACCACTGAGCAGTATAGCATTACTTGTATTGCTAAAGGTATTAACAACATAAGGACGGTTGTCTGGACCAATTGCTCTACTGGTAACAGGGACACCTGTAACCTTTATATCATCAACACCGACGCGTAACCAACTGATACCGAAAACCATTTTTTGTGAAAACGGGTATATATAACTGACGACATCATACGCAGCAAGACCAGCAAGCGTGGAATGCATAAAATTAACTTCATGATGCGATAACTGTGAAATACCTGCAGGATTATAATAGGTTGTGCTCGCTTCATCAGCAATTGCAGTAAATGCGCTTCCCATACCTAATGGACGCGCGCCAGTCCCTAATGTGAGAAAGTCTGCTGTGTATGACTGTTCAGCTTCAGCAGTTAATATGATGTGTATAAATAGGACAGATATGAGAAATATTTTTTTCATATTTTTAAAAGGCTATCAGTTATCAGTATTCAGTGTTGTAGTAAAGAATGTAAGAGGCGCAATGAATTGCGCGACTACAAACGTGTTCTATTTCAACAGTCGTTAACTACTTCAATTTCATCATTTTAAGAATGTGTGTCTGATCATCTTCATCATCAAAACTCTTAACAATAAATTTACCGTAATAAACCCCGTTGGCAACTTCGTTCCCATCGTCATCCCTGCCATCCCACTTAAATTGTATAAACCCGGATGGTGCTTCTCTTTTTATTTCTCTGATAAGCCGTCCAGTAAGCGTATAGATTTTGACAGTGAGTGACTCCGCTGGACGCGTCAATTCACATGTCAATGTTGTTTCTCTCGCAAAAGGATTTGGATAATTCAGAGGTTCAACTAATTGCAGTGTGCGATGTATCTGAAAGTTTATTTCACTCTGACCCGTATTTCCATCAAGATCGCTGGCAGTAAGTCGAAGTTGATACTCACGTGGTTCAAGTTCTGGTGAACTATATGTCAATATAAGCTGTGTTGAACCTGGATGCTGCATAAGTTTGTAATCAGTATCAGCAATTGGTTCAAACTCTCCAAAACGCCCTAATTCAAGCAGAACAGGTCGTGTGATGTAGTCTATACCGCGTGCATCGGTTAGTGTTGCTTGTATAAGCGGTGCAGCGTCAACTGGAGCACCAGAAACAAAGTGGTCCTGATTTCCAATCGTTATCTGTATGTCAGGGGATAGTGTATCTTCACTCCGCAGACAGGTTATAACTCCCAAATACGTAGTTTTCGCCTGAATTGTTCCTACCGTATTCGTATCAAATAAGAATCTGTCACCAACTTCAAAACGGTCAGGTCCTTGCGTTATCAGCAGATTCAAGCCATAATCGCTATGTTCATAAGGTTCACCGACTGTTCCATATATTGGTACTCCATTTCTCATCAAGACACCGTTGTTTCTTCCTTCAATCTTAAACTGTGTTGGTGTAACAAATATGATGAGCCAGGTGTCTTGTGGTATCGTTGTGTCCGGTATTAAGTCAAGATACTGAATTGAACCATCCCCTCTGTTTCTATTGATAAATGAAGAGGAATAAAATTGTGTTGGCTCTTCTCCTGGTACTTCAAGTGATGAGATTTTAAAACGTAGCACATCACCGAATTGAAATGGCGTATCTCCATACTCAATGTCAATAGTAAATCCGAGATTGGTGTCAGATAGAGTTGGACCCAGATTACCGAAAGGAGAGGTAGAAATTCCTCTTTGGATTTCTACTAATTGAGGGGCAGTCGTGTTGTCTGCTACTCCACTTCCTTCATCGGATGTATTAGGTGTATATAAAAGACGGTAGGTTCTCGCCGATTCGAAAAGCACCATCCAAACACCTGTGTCAGGATCCTCAGAGGAAATAAAAATATCGTTAAGTATCCCATTACCTATATTTTCAGAACGGATTTTTGTCGCTCGTGTAGATGTATAGATCTCACCATTTTGATGTTTTTTGATATCAGAATCGAGACGGACCCAGTTGGCTAAGGTATCGATCCAGAGATATGCTCCGATGTCATTTGCCCTTGTTGCTACAGCAGTGTTTAGGCTTTCCGTCATATTTTGACTGACAATTGTCAAATCAGCCTCATTTCCATATATTTCGCGCATGACTTCCTGCTTAAGTGCTTCCCAATCAAAATCAAGTTCAATTGTCACAGGTGCTTGTAACTCAAATGTGTTCCATTCATTGGTAGAAATGGATTCACCTAAATGAAATGTATAACCCATCATGGATGGGCGCGTTGGCAACGCTACAGAGAAAAGCATTTCGGGGACGTTGTCTTTTCCTTCACCTCCACTAATAGGAAAGGGAGTAGCAGGTGTATCATTTCTCACCTGTCCTGTCCCGTTAATATAGTAGACGTAATTTCTGCCTGAAGTGTCTGAAACAATCGGACGAACAGACAAAACCGAAGATTTATTTTGTGTTGCCCCTGCGGGAGCAATTACCCGTAATCCACCATCAACACTGTTAAATTGAGTCGGTACTTCTCCAACGATGCTACTGGAAACAGTGATCTGCCTATATCCGATATTATCTCGTTCATTATTTTCAAGTACTTTTCCAGGTTTATCTCCTTCGCCAAAAATCGGGTCAACACAGATAAACACGTCATGTATACCGTTTCGTAGGGATACTGGGATCGCGACAGTAGCAATAGGATTGATATTCAATGGATCGGGATTATAAGCATTAGATCGTTGATGTAATGGATTCCTCACGACCCAATCGTCGGGTTTTATTTGTGTCCGTCCAAGTAAATTGGAATCAACATCTATGACACCATTATCGTCTATATCTGGATTTCCGATAAAAAATGCAACTTCTACATTAACATCAGAAATGCCTAACACCTCAAGTAAATCAGCTTCAGGAACATTAGATTCAAGCGTAGCGATATTGCCTGCCACTTCAATATCAGCAGACAAAAATTGACCATTTACTTTGTCATCTTCTCCAGCGAAAGTATAACGAATCTCTGCAATTCTAGTAGAACGTCTCGTAACAACAGCAAGATTCGGATATATATAGGGATAGAACCTGAGATAATCGGAGAGGACAACAAAACCACTTGCATCAGTAACCTCAACATCATAACGGAAAGCGGAACCGTCAGTTGGGGCAGGTAAGAGTTTCGGAAGTTTCCACCACCTTGCTGTAGGTACTATTTTTGATGTAGATTCTGCGTTGCTTTCAGCAGGTATCATTGAGACTTTTTCTCTACCAGCAGTTCCCGGGTCTCGCCATTCTAAAACGACAGACACTGTTTCCTTGTCATTATCAGAAACGCGGACAGAAATATCAATCATGTCCTCACCAGATGGTGTGATAACCAGTTGTGGTTTTATATCCAATATTTTCGGTATTTCAACAGTAAACCCATCCCCACCAACAGCGATCTCGTTTGCATTTTCAGCGTAATACTCCACATGTGCGTCACCTGGTGATATGTTTTCTGGCACCTTTATTTCTACAGCAGGAAAACTACCGTCCTGTACTGGAAAAGTCTCTGTTACAATCACATCACCAGAATAAAACTCTTTTGGTGCTCCGGTTTTGTCTACACCGACAGCTTGTTGTCCTGGAAAAGTAGCCTTTACTGTAAGTTCTCCATCAAATTTGGTGTTTCGTGTAAAAACCTTTTTCCCTGACACTGGATCGTATCGGGCAATCTGAATGGATCCGGGGGCAATCTTAAGAATATCGCCTGCTTTTACAGTTTTCGTCTCAATTGTAGGCAGGATTTCATAATCTGCCATAGCGATACGCATCGCGGGGTCACCAAAAAGCGTATATTCCAACATAATATCAAGCTGCGATGTGCCTTCTGTTAGGAGATACTCAAGTTTAGAATCAAAACTAATTGGACCGAGTTGTCTGACATCGCGTTGAAATAGCATATTAAAAATGATCCTGTTAAGGTCTTCGTTTCCAGTGCCGTAAGTAAGTCTGGTAGCACTGAGCATCCCAATGATACCACCTCTTTCTTTACGTAGCAGTTTTTCCGCCATACTCGGTTCACCTGGTGCATCAAAATACCCGTTATAACAACTCAGAACCAACATAAAAGGTAGATTTTTTGTCTCTTCAATTTTATCAATGGATGCGTTATCAAAAATAGCTTCGTGTGCCCATACAATACGACCACCGTGTCCTGCATATTGTGCAACAACAGCCCCCTCACCCAAGGATTCAATAATTCTACTCTTTGCGACGTGCCGAGGGAGGACACCTGGGAAATCGTCCGGATTTGCCTCAACCTCGTCTATAACATCTTCAAGATATATTTCAACAGTTTCATATCCGAGTCGGGTATGGTCTTTTGCAATTTCGTTTAGGCTCTTTTTGAAGATATGATCGCCTGAATTGCTAACTTCATCGTCTGCTACAGAGATAATTCGACGTCGCCAAGCACCGTTAGGTCTTTGTGATTCATAGTTGATTATTTTATCAACAACGCCATCTGCTTCCTCCACGGTTTCAACGCTCAATCTACCGAGATAAAAATCAGTAAATTCATCGTGTCCTGAGACTGTACCATACCAATGGTCTGCGGAAGTTCTGCCGAAGGAATCTGTCGTAATGTAGTGGGTAGGTATATATCCTGCGAGTTCCGGTGGTTCAAGATGGATCTCTTTATCTAAACCTCTAAAGTCAAAGGTGCCATCCCCTAAGATTACCAAATATGAGAGTGCTGGTGGTGTCCAATTTCGATATGCGTATGACAGAAAATCCTTTATCCATTTCGGATGCACTTTTCCATCGCCAAAAGTGTTATAAACATCCATGATATCAACAACTTTAGTGCGGTATCCACCTCCTTGTGTGGTTGAACGCCAGTTTGCTAATCTATCGGCTGCCTCTTTAAATCTGGCGTGCGTCAAGACGAGATAATCCACTCCGTTTAGTGGGTTCCGTAATTCACTGGATAGCACAGTTTCAATCTGTACAGGTTTTTGAAGTGCGGTATCAGACACTGCTATAAACTCAGTTGATCGAGTATCCGGTATCTGGAAAGTTGCGGTATATGTGTGATTAGGCACTTCTCTGAGATCCCCGTTATTCAATGCTCTAAGGCGTGCACGTATGACATCATCAGTAACATACCGTGTAATATTTACGCCTTGAAGTTTCGCTGTAAGCGTATTCCCATCCGTTTCAAAAACTGACACCTGCGGGTTAAGGAAAGCATCAATTCGAAATTGATGTATAACACCTTTCTTTTCATCCTCTTGACTTGCTTTTATAGGTGTACCAAAACGAAGTTGGTCATTTATTGCCAAAAAGAGACGTGTATAGTCTACCCAAAACCGGTTCAAGTATATGTGATAAGGATAACGTGTTGTGTCCTCTTCATAATTTGTGTCAACCCGTGTTAGAGATAGAACATTTTTTTCGCCTTTTGCGGCATCCTTTAGATTATTCCAAACGCGTAGATTTTTTGTGAGGGTCACTTGTTCTTGGCTATCCCATTTTGCGAGATCAATACGCACTCCATTAACGGCTGCCAGTATTTCATGCCTAACAGGTGTTCCACCTTGTAGCACAAGTTGAATTTTCGGTGGATCAAAACTTTTTGCGACATCATGGAGTGGAAATTCAAGTCGTAGTTCCCCGACATCGCTTGCATTTTTTACACCATCCCAGTACCAGAAATCCAAAGCATCAAACCATTTGTGCTTATCACCATCTGCAACGGTATTTGGATGAACGAACTCAAGATTGTTGGTTAGGTGGTCCTCCTCAAAGATGACACGTGAACGGAAAGTTGGTACTTGAATTGCTGTTGGGTCACTTGGACTTGCTTCAATTTGTGGGACGCGTGCGGGGTGTTGTGTATCGGTAGCAATACTTAACCAATAGATATTCCACAATGTATACGCATTCTTCGGAAATGGACTATCTGGATCAGTAGAACTGTGTGCCAGAAATATAATTGCATCTTCTGCGTCAAATCGTCCATCTATAGCACCACTAACGTAGATAGGTATTTCCTTGTCCGCGTGTGTAAGACGGAGTCTACGCGGGTCAGTTCCTATAAGGTCGATACCCCATTCGTCCTTAAGAGATGCAGCAGTGACTTGATATATGCCACTTTCATCAACATAGATTTTGTAACGAGTCTGAGATGTATTGTCGGTTAGCCCTGGTGCAGCAGGTGCTGCGGGAATTATGCCCGCGTTGCGACGAAACATTGCTGCCCTCTCCACGTCAACATTAAAGACCTTGCGATAATCTGCATAGTTGAGAATTTGCTGTGCATAAGTTTGTTCAAAGGGGTCGGTATTTGTTATGGTATGGTCGAACGCAATTCCTGTTCCACGAGTCGGCAACTGCGTTTTAAATGGAATGAAAACTGTAATACTGTTATATGAGCGAAGTTCACGCGTTGTGGTATTATACTGTACCGGATACAAAGCCAAACTGATAACGCGCTGGGAACGGATGTAACCGTCCATCTCTATACGAGCATTAACTGCTGGATATAGTCTGTATATGGCATTTTGATTGGCTTTATTATTTTGGTAATGCCTCTCTCCACTGCCAGATTGTATTGGTCCTGCATCAACAGAAACGCGATCTATACTCACCGGTATTTCTTCTTGATATGGCAGAAATTTTACCCCGTTATGGGTTTTTGATGCCCCTGTGTTGACTGTAACTTCAGCGATATTTAGCTGGGCATCGGCGGGAATAGCCAAAAGCGCGCGTGTTGCAGGCAGTTTCGGAAAACCCGGTTCTCGGATCCAATCGCATTCCGCATATTGCACCGTGTGGTGTACACCTCCCTTATTTTCAGAACGTTCTTCTGGTTTAACTTCTGTAATCTGGAGTTGCGGAAGTTTAAAATTAACTGTAATGCCATCTGGTGAGGTTACCTGACTCAAGATACGCGTTTGGTATTCTGTATTATCAGCAAAGGCAATAAGACTAAGGACAAACAGTAATCCTACAACAATAAAACTACAAGTACATCTGACGTGTGCTGATAAAAATCTATTCCGATGTCGAATTGAAACCATTATTAAAACCTAAAATAATCTGTAACGTATTTTTTAATGATACAATGTTAAGAAAGGACAGATCTTATTTTTAGTTGCAAACTGATTCGTTTTTCTTCAATAAATGTCAACGTATATTATACATAAGATACTTTCATTTACAATTTGCAACTATATTTTCAAAATAATCTTACCAAAATTACGATTTGCTTCCATATATTCATGTGCTTCGCGTGCCTCTGTTAATGGATAGACAGAATCAAGTACAGGTCGGAGTTTACCTTCCTTTAATTCTGGTAACCACCGTTCCACAAATCGTTGCGTGATAGCAATTTTTTCTTCAAGCGATTGTGGTCGCATTACGGATCCGATAACCTGTAGACGCTTTCGCATCACAATTCCTAAGTCCATTTCTGTAACCGAACCGCCCATCAACCCTACTTGCAATAAACGTCCTTTTATTTTTAGTATCTGCAAGTTTCGTTGTAGATAAGGCGCGCCGATAAAGTCTAATATGACATCAACACCTTCACCGTCCGTTAAACGCTCAATTTCAGCGACAAAATCAGAGTGCTTATAATTAATACCTTCTGTAGCTCCAAGCGATTTGCAGTTCGCAATTTTGTCATCAGTCCCCGCAGTAACAAACACACGCGCGCCAGCATGATTCGCTATCTGGATTCCTGCTGTGCCAACACCGCTACCGCCTGCATGAATTAGAATTGTTTCACCGGCGGACAACCTCCCTAAAGTGAATATGTTCTCATTTGCGGTGAAAAACACCTCTGGAACAGCCGCAGCTTGTTCAAAACTCCAGTCACTCGGTATTAACATCGCCATCCGATAATCAATAACAGCTTGTTCAGCATACCCACCACCTCCGACGAGTCCAAAGACTCTATCACCTTCATTAAATCCGTTGACTTCTGTTCCCATTCCTAATACCGTTCCGGCAATTTCTAAACCGAGTATTTCAGACTCACCTTGCGGTGGTGGATATCCTCCGCGCCGCTGAATTAGGTCTGCTCGATTTAGTGAAGTTGCCCGAACATTGACTAATAACTGAGTTTCGGTTGGTTGCGGTGGAGGGACCTCACCTAATTGTAGAACTTCTGGTCCACCATCACCAGTTCTTGTAACTGCTTTCATTATTATCCACCCTTTTAAACAATCAGAATTTTATCATATAAGATACCGTTCTGCCAATTTACTTTATGCTGAAATCTAATATCCTGCGAATATTCGCAGTAGGTTGGTGTGAATGTGTGAACGCATAGCAATCAATTATTAGAAATTTTGGTGGTGCTACAACTTTTAGGATTTAAACACGTCTAAAAAACTATATTCTGACAATATCTATTAACTTCTTAGGAGTACACACAATGTCAAAAGCAACTCAAGAAACCTCATTACAGCGTCAGTTCAATCCTGTGAAATCAAAATTGGTGTATATAGATGAATGTTTTGGTCAACTACAGAATGGTCTTCCTGCCAACAAGGATGAATATATTAATGCTGATAGGTTAACACATTCTTACATCAAAAGTTGTTTTCTGATGATTGTTCAACGCGCCGTAGACATTAACAATGCCATCATAGAATTTAGTGGGAAAACACCTCCGTACCAAAAATTTCAAGGATTCCGTGCTGTTCAAGAGAGTGGTGCTATTGATCAGGAAACGTTAGATTTTTTTGAACATGCCTTGGACTGCTATCAGAAAATTGCTAACCCTTATGAAGGGCTTCCAGCCAACGAACTTTATGATGTATCTTCACAACTACTACAACACGGCAAAGTCTATACACAGCAGATAAATAATTTTTTTCAAGATACTAATCCAACATCATCCTAACTATTGATTCCAAAACCATTTATAAATTCAGTAGACAGCGTTTAAAACCACACCTACCGACATCAGACATTATCATCAGAATTTAGAAAAAAAACAAGGTGAGTAGAAGTTTATACTTCCACCCACCCAACGACATTGCAATAATGTTTCGTCAATTTTAGTTGAACTTAACTTCTCCACCAGTTCCTATAAGCTTAATCTCTGGTTTTAGCAATACCTTTTCTTCAGGTTCTTTTTTGAGTCCAGTTGGGTAAAGCATATATGTAATTCGAACTGGCAAATGGTTTCCTAAATCCGCGAGCATCTCAATATTCTCTTTGAAAATGATTTGTCCGCTCTGCTGTGTTTGGTAAGCATACCAGTACTTAAGATACGAGGTAATCTTATTATTATAGAGGATTTCACCTGTAGCGACATCTATAGCCTTAATACGTACTTTACCTACTGCCGATTGGCGCGTACGGATAAAGGTAGACGTGCCTGATATTCCAGTTTGTCTGCCTTGTTTCATGAGGTGTTCATTGTAATCATTACGATCTAATTTAGGATTTTCTACCATGCCAGTGATAATAATATTAGCATTAAGGGCTTCTCCAACTTTTGCTGCTAATGTTGGATCTGTATAGATATCATTTAGAGTTAATCCTAATTCATTAATTTTTTCAGTTACCGGTTGCACTTTTTGCGCTTGGTCAGAAATCCATTCATTATCTTTCAAGATTAGTTTTAGGCGGGTTGCTAAATTAACGCTAACTCTTTTACCAAGTGCTTGTGCATTTTCCCCTTCAGCAAGAAAATTGGTTACTACAATTCGTTTTGCTTCGTTAAAAGATGGAGGAGTGTCAATCTTAATCTCTCCATCTCCAAAACATCCAGCAAATGAGATGAGGAGAATAAAAATTAAAAGAAAACTGTAAAAACGCATAATAGTGATATGCCTCCTTGTAAAAACTTTGTGATACTCACGACAGCATAGAGCCGTGTGCTTCTTTTAGCACACAACTCTCCTGTGTGATTCCTGCTTCCGTCTCTCGTGCCTCCATAAGAGGTCTTATTCGGACTCCACAGGCGTAACTTTCCGTATATCCTACGGTAATTAATTAGCGAATGTAGTAGGGGCGTTGTCCTAACAACGTATATAAAATTATCCACGACGACATTCTAATGTTTTGAGTGATTTCGCACCAGCACCACCAATTTTCTACGATTGGGGATAGGACTCAACACAGGTGAGTGTTGAGGTAGAAATCCTATCCAAAGATGCTGGTATATATTCTATCATAAAAACTTATAAAAGTCAAGGTTTTCTGACCCAAGCATAAATGCTGGGATTGTTAATTAATGCCCTTCAAACCTATCTTACAATTTGTGCCAGTCAAGGTTTACAGGTGAGTTGGTCTCAGAACGTTTGTGTGTTGTGCATTTTATGTAAAGGGCAATAATTTGAACTCTTTTCGTATACCCTTGCACTTTTGTGCTTCACTATTCCATCTTTAAGAAGAGTATCTGATATTCTAATCAATAAATCATTGAGTTAAGCACACAACCCGTCTGTTTCAAAAAGTTTAGCATAAATTGTGCAAAAAAGTCAAGTGACAATTTTTATCATTTTTATCTTTTTTTTGTAACACTAATGATAGTATTGTGTGTCAGTAGGAAACCCTTTGATATGATGATATTTACATTACTTACGTTCTAAAGATTCAGAGTTTTCAGAGTCAGAGGGAAATTTTCACAATTTTAGCGTGTGCCACGAACCTATATGCAGTATGGTTTTATAGGGCTATTATGACTTATTTAGTCAGGAATGACTCTGAAAATTCGGATGCTTCTACATAAAACAATGACAATGGAATTTAGGATGTGGATTCAGCCGATTCCGTAAGTTATACTAATTCTAATAAATAAAACCACATGGTGCAATGAATTGCGCGACTACGAATGTGTTTTTTGTTAATGAGAAGTAATTATTTAGAAATGGTATTACTTATTCCGAACTCACGTTAAGTATAGATGCGTTTGGGAACTCGCGATGCATAATTTAGAAAAAGTCCCTAATGCAGTATCTATAAGAACAACCACATAGGGACTTTTCACCTTATATTACTTTACTATTGGCTGTTAGGCAATCGCTAAGGCACGTACCTCCCCGAATTCGTGCGACAACTTTTCCCAGCGTCCCCCATTATCTTCACTTAAGAAAAGCTGTCCACTCACACTACAGGCTATCAGCAATCCATCTACACTTGGATTGTGTCCGAAACACCAAATAGTGCTATTTGAAGTCATACCTATATCTGAACGATCCCAACGAATTGCCTGTGCATCTGACGCTGCATCTGCATCTCTCATATAGAAAATACCCCCTTGGTCTCCGGGAGGACCGTTGCCTGCTCCGATAAATACTTTTGCGTTATCTCCGTTCAGATAGAACGCTGCACGGCAATAGGGCCACGGGAAATGTTCGCGAACCTTCAACGGTGTCCAATTGTGCATATCTGTGGTGATACATACATCGTTATTTGTGGCAGCAACAAGCGTTTTCTGTTCTCCGGGGACCACCGTCAATCCATGTATATCTTGACTGCTCAACCCTTCACTTCGGTTTTCCCATGTTTCTCCACCATCGCTACTAAGACGCATACCGTCAATTTCAATTCCTGCATAGATAGTATCATGGTCTTCTGGATCAATAATGATAGTCGTCACGCGCGGAATGATGGGAATCCCCTCACACTCTTGGGCAAGTTCAGCGTCAAGTTGTGTCCACGTCTCACCGCTATCTGTTGTTTTGAAAAAGGCAGATGGACAAGTGCCTGCAAAGAGCGTATCTGGTGAAGTTGGATGAATAGCAAGAGACCAAACTTCACGATTGTCCATTTCACTCGGCAGATGCGTCCAATTATCGCCACCATCAGTAGTTTTGACAACACCTTTTTCAGTGCCAGCATATAATATATTAGAATCTGTCGGATGAACGACGATTGCGCGAATATCCGCCTCTGGAAAAATACCGTTACTTACGCGATTCCAAGTCTTGCCCACATCGGTGCTCCGCCAAATACTTTGTCCAATTGTCCCTGCATATAGTGTATTTGCCATGTATACCTCCTTGTTTATAATCATCGTCTATCAGTAGGACGAAAAGTTAATTACATCAATATCTTATTTCATATTCCTGCTTCCTGCAGCGAAATTAATCTTCAAGAACTCCTTCATCAACAATAGTATCCCCTCGCGTAATGCTCCATGCTACTTTTGTTGGTGCAATATCAGGTTTGATATGAAACGCATAACGATAGGCTACTTGGTTATTGTTTTGAATATAGACCATCGGTTTTGCATCATGAAGTGTGCGATTCTGGTAAGTCAAGGTTACTGTTAGTGCATGTGCAACTGTTGCCTCGCTTGGTATAGCGATAATTTCCCAGTAATTCGGATGAACCGGATTGGGAAGGACGTGTGTTGTATATGTCCCGAGGATTCCTTCAACCGCATCATAGTTATAGTTTATAGATTGCTGAGAAAAACTCTGATTTTCAATTTGTAAGCTTGGTATAAACATTAAACGTTGGACGTTAGTTCCAAATGTAGGAATATCTAATGTGGCGGTTCCGTCAGTGGTTTTCAGCGGTAATGATTCTACGAGTACCTCACCTGTATTATATAGATATGCTACCTTAATGTCCACATTTGTGTTCCGTTGTGTCGTAAAACTAAGGGTAAGACCTGCCTGTTCTGCATTGGCAACCTTATATTCAATTGCATGTGAAGCGAAATTAGCAAGCGGTCTATTTCTTCCTGTTGCAGGATATGTGTCATGGATAAATAACGGTTTTATCACTGGAATAGATGTATTATACCGATAAGGTGTATTAACATTTCCAATTGGGTGCCACGTGCTAAGATAATTCGCTACTTTCCAGTCTGAAAATATGTTAGAGAATTTGTTCGGCATCCCGCGTGCAGCCAACGCATGTGTAATCCCGTTAATTCCATCTAACCGATTTTTTACAATCGCAGCAACAGTTGCCGTACCACCGTAATGATCATGTAAATACTGCATAAAAAAGAAAGCAGCCCCATAGTGTGCCAGTAGGTGTGTCTGGTTCATCTGTGCCCAATCAGTTAGTGAAATATTTGGTGTTTTTTGAAAAGCTTGAATATGTTGATAAAGGTTATAACCACATAGAAAGGTTGCGTAACCAGCACATCCTTCATCTATCCATATTTCTTCGTTTGGAGAATGCTTCCAATGAATGAGATGTTGAAGTTCATGAGCAATAACAGCCTCAATTTCAGCAGAATTCGTATAGCGAATTTTTGAATTTAAATATAAAATATCGGCTTCGTTGCTCCGTATTGGTCCAAGAGTTGGATGGTGAAGGACACCCCTTTGTTGATCAATCGGCATGAAATAGCCTGCGGTTACGGTGCGGTTACCTATATCACGGATACCGAGGAAAAGCAAAATTACTTTTTGGTTTCCATCAATATCTGGTGGTGTGTCAAAGTCATCCGTTAAGATGTCATATATACCGCGCCGTGGGTCTGCCGGTGTAGCATTATCAAACGCTCTTTGAATGTTTTGTACAGTGAGCGGTGTGACAGTTTCTCTCCATTCTGAATCCTCAACGAAGATATAGCAGTGGGGACCGCTTGCTCGCAAGGCTGCGTTGATTGTATACTGCTGTTTTCTTGCAAAATCTATAGCAAAGAAGGGGCGTTGGAAACCGATTTGTAGTGCTGGAGCTGCCGGAGGTGCAGGTGCGGTTGGTACTTCCGATGTAGGTTGGTGTCCCAATTCCATTTTCAGGTGCGGTGTACCACAACGGAACGCTTCACCGTGCTGTGTAAAGAGGAAAAGCGTAAGAAAGAAAAACGTGAAAATGGTAAATCGCATTTTTATCGTTACCGCACCGACTATTGCTTGAGACGTTCCAGTATTTCTTGATTATCAGGTGCTATCGTTTGTGCTTGTTCCCAAACACGACGTGCTTTTTCTGAATCGCCACTTTTAATATATGCATCTCCAAGATGCATCAGGATTTCAACATTATCTGGCATACGCTGATTAGCACTTTCTAAAGTAGTGACAGATTCCGCGAAACGTCCCTGTTTAAAGAGAACCCAACCGAGACTATCGAGAAATGCGCCGTTATCTGGTGATTGTTTGAGGGCGCGCTTTATTAACGCCTCGGCTTCATCAAGATGCCGTCCTTGTTCAGCATAGAGATAACCGAGGGCATTGAGTGCGTATTCGTGCGTCGGATGTAACATAAGCGTTTTCCGCAGATATATTTCCGCCTGATCGAATTCACCCAATGTTTGATAAACAGATGCATAACCGTACATCGCGTCAATATGGTCTGGGTCATCCACAAGCAATTTTGCAAATGTCTCTTTGGCTTTCTCAAGTTTTTCAAAAATGATATAAATGTTAGCAAGTGCAAACTGGGCATCGGTAACAAGTTTTTGGTAATTTGTGCGTTGTGCTACATTCTCTGATTTATTGATTACCTCTTTTGCTAACATAATCGCTCGTTCAAGGTACGTCTCTGCGTGTTGAATGAGTGTTGCTAAATCATCCGTTTCACTTGACGGGGTACTATTTTTTGTCCTAACTGCTTGTTGAGCAAGTTCTTGATATACCAATCCGAGACCTAAGTTCCCTCTAATGTCGTTCGGTACTAAGCCAAGTAGCTGCTGATAAGATTGTTGTGCGTCAGTGAGTTTATCATTAGTAAGGTATAGATGTCCCAATGCCCTAAGTGCTTCAATGTCGTCCGGTTTTATTTTAACTACACGTTGATATGTGTCAATTGCTTCTTGGGGTTGATCTAAATTGAGGTTGAGACGTCCCAGAATTCTTAGTACCTCTACATCATCCGATTTTATTTTAACCACGCGTTGATATGCATCTACTGCTTCTTGTAGTCGTCCCATATTATAGTAAATATGACCAAGTCGTCTATGAAAATGATCTTCAAAAGGTAGGATACGAGTTAATGCTTTGTAAGATATTTCTGCGGTTGAATATTCATCAAGTCCGAATGCCAAATCTGCAAGCCTATAATGTGCATTTAAATGGTCTGGGTCTAATTCAATAACTTTTTTCAAAGTCGTAAACAGTTCTCTGATATATTTTCCACCTGAATGGGATGCGCGGTCTTTAAGAATTTCCGCAAGTTGCCAAGTGGCAGGGGTATGGGAAGGGTTAAGTTCAAGTGCCTTTCGTATATCAGCTTCGGCACCGTTAATATCCTGCATTTGTCTACGAAGTTGCCCTCGTTTGTACCAAACAAATGCTGAATTTGGGACCTGTTTTACTAACTTATCATATAGATGTCTTGCCTTACTTAGGTTTTTATTAGCCGTTCCAAGGTCTTTATTATTTGTTAAATATATAGCTTGCATTAGCTGCATGTATACCTGTTTTGCGTTCTTAGATGCTTCTGTCAATGGCACCAATTCTGGCATTTCAATTGAGGTATCATCTTGTGCCTCTGCTATTATCTTTACAGAACAAATATATAAAACACTCAGCAGAATCACAACTATCCATAGTTTATTTTTCATCTTCGTCTCCTTTTGCGTTCCCAAATAATAAATAAGTTGTATAGCAGTTTTCGTATATATATACACCTTATTCAGAATTCGTTTCTGATATTTTAGCAACATCCACCAATGTTTCGTCATCTTGTAACGACATAAGTCTTACTCCCTGTGTTGTACGCCCTATCACGCGAACATCACTAACAGCCATACGTGTAACGTATCCCGTAGAACTAATGAGAACGAGTTCGTCAGAATCAGAAACTAATTTTGCCGAAACAACTGCTCCATTACGTTTTGAGCGTTTAATAGCAGTTAAACCAATACCTCCACGTCTCTGAGACCGATATGCTGATAGTCCTGTGCGTTTGCCATACCCGTTTTCTGTGACAATGAGGAGAGAATCGTTTTCATCAGCGGAACAAACCATGTCCACAACATAGTCTTCCTCAGCGAGTCTTATTCCGCGTACCCCGCGTGTTGGTCTCCCCATACTCCGTACATCCGTTTCGTTGAAGCGAATTGAATTCCCATTATGACTAACAAGGGTGACATTGTATGTTCCATCTGTGAGCTGCGCGCCAATTAAAAGGTCATCCGGATCTAATTTAATTGCTATGATCCCAGTTGAGAGGGTATTACGAAATTCTCGAAGTGAAGTTTTCTTCACAATACCTTGTTTTGTTGCCATGAGGATATAGAGCTCTTCATTAAACTCTCGGATAGGTAAAAATGCAGTAATATTCTCTGAGTCACTTAGTTTTAACATATTTACCGCTGCTCGCCCCGCTGCTTGACGTGAACCTTCCGGTATCTCAAAAACTTTCAGGACATAGCACTTCCCCAGGTTTGTAAAGAAAAGAAGAGATTGATGCGCCGTTGCAATTAATAACTGTTCAAGAAAATCTCCGTCTTTCGGATTACCACCTTTGATGCCAACACCACCTCGATTTTGTGTGCGATAGGTATCCATTGGAATCCGTTTTAGGTATCCGGAATGTGTCAGTGTAACAACCATCTCCTCGTCTGCAATGAGATCTTCCATCTCAAAACTTTTCATCTCAGAAACGATCTCAGTCCTTCGGTCATCTCCATGTTCCTCTTTTAATTCTTCCAATTCCGTTCTGATGATGTCGGTGACAAGTTCCTCACTATCAAGAACAGCTCGAAGTTCTGCAATTCGTTCAACCACTTGACCGTATTCTTGGTTGATACGTTCGCGTTCCAATCCAGTTAACTGGCGTAATGTCATTGATAGGACTTCACCTGCTTGTTCATCAATGAATTCAAATTGCGACATTAGTTGTTCTAATGCATCTTGCGGTGTTTCGGCTGTTTGCACGATGTCAATCACCTCTTCTATATTCTCCAAGGCGATACGGTATCCCTCTAAAATACGGGCACGGCGTTCATTTCGTGCTAAATCAAACTGTGTACGTCGCCGGATTACTTCTCGCCGGTGGAGTAGATAGTAGCGCAAAATCTCTGGTAGCGTTAAGATTTTTGGGATACCATCCACAAGGCAAAGAATATTCGCAGCGAAAAAATGTTGCATCTTGGTGTGTTTGTAGAGTTGATTTAAGATGACTTGAGGAACTTCACCACGTTTAAGCTCAATAACGATACGAATCTCCTCATCAGATTCGTCACGGATATCTGAAATCCCTGTAATCGTTTTACCTACCTGATCAACAATCTGTTCGAGAAGTAGATTCTTCTTAACTTGATAAGGTATTTCAGTAACTACAATCTGTTCTCGGTCTCCACGAGATTTATCGTGCGTTATCGGCTCAATTTGCACTTTAGCACGTATCGTCATACTCCCTTTACCAGTAGTATACATGTCTTTGATTTCCTTTTTCCCAACGATAATACCAGAAGTTGGGAAATCTGGACCCGGGAGGAATTCCATCAATTCCTCAACGGTAGCATCTGGAAAATCAAGCACATGTAGGAGAGTATCAACGACTTCGTTAAGGTTATGGGGCGGTATCTTTGTTGAATAGCCTATACCGATACCGTCAGTTCCGTTCACAAGGAGATTGGGTAGAAGACCGGGCAGAACAGTAGGTTCATCTAATGATTCTTTATAATTCGGTTGGAAGTCAACAGTATTTTTATCTATATCGGTCAAGAGTGTTTCAGCAATCTTTGAAAGTCGACACTCAGTATAACGCATTGCCCCAGCGGGGTCATCGTCTATTGAACCAAAGTTACCTTGTCCATCAATTAAAGGATACCGTGTGCTAAATTCCTGAGCAAGACCTACGAGCGTACCGTATATTGGACCATCGCCGTGCGGATGAAAATTCTTCATTACCTCTCCAACAACCGCGGCACATTTATCGTAAGGACGACTACTCGTTAAGTTAATTTCACCCATAGCATAGATGATACGGCGCGCGCTCGGTTTCAAACCATCCCTTACATCAGGAATCGCTCTGTTGGTATTTACGCTCATCGCGTAGGTGAGGTATGATGTTTGTAACTCTGTTTCTATTGCTCGTCTGATAATGTTTTCTTCTTGCATGTTACTTTCTTATATTAGTTGCTGGTAGTAAACTAACTGATAACTACTTCCTTTAGAGTTATTTGGTTTAATGCTACACTAAGCTGAATGCAAAATGGCACTCATACCGTTGATTTAGAAATTCTTGGTTGAGACATTTCTTCTGCCTCATAAACTTTTAGTTTCTGCCGACTTATGTGCAAACAAACTAACTTCTATTCAATTATGCACCATAAATATCAAGCTCAACCTGCGCCCCATAACGTTCTATAAATGCACGGCGAGGTTCCACAGATTCCCCCATTAGCAACGTGAACATTCTCTCAGCTTGAGCAGCATCTTCAAGGGTCACCTGTAATAAAACGCGAGCATCCATCTGCATCGTCGTCTCTTTTAGTTGCTTCGTATTCATTTCAGCAAGACCTTTGAAACGCGTTAACGTCATACCTTTATTGGCAATTGATGCAAGCGTCGAAAGGAATTCTCCAACACTATTAGCAGATTGCTTCTCTTCCGATTTACTCACTACATTGAACAGTGGTGTATCATTCTCAGATGTCGTTACATCAAAATCTTCCGGTAGAATGCCTAAATCTTTAACACGCTGAATGTGAGGATAAAGTTCAGCATGTATTGCAGCATCTGATACTATTCGGATTTGTGGCATATTATCAACCTCATCCGCGATTTCATCTGAATCCACTTCAGAAGTATCTTCGCTATCAAATCCAAACTGAAGTTCCTCTTGTTTCGGACTATCATCTTGTGATTCCAGAACATTCAAGACAATATCTATTGGATTTTCTGGTGTTTCGTTCAATTCGCTATCTACTTCAGCAGCATCTTGATCTTTGATTGGCTCCCATAGATATGCTATCACTTCTTGGCGTGTCCGATTACCGCGTCCGCTCAATTCCGAAAGACGTTTTTCAATAAAGGACAGAGCCTTAACACAAGTGATCGCTTCCTCTGTCGTATAAGGTTCGTCGCGCCGCTTATTCGTAATCTCTTGAGAACCTGAAGCTGATTCCATCAGGTATTCCTCTAAAGCGTCTTCATCTTGAAGATACTGTGAACTACGTCCTCTTCTAATTTGAAATAGCGGGGGCTGCGCAATGTAGAGATGTCCCCCATGAATTAACTGTGGCATCTGCCGAAAGAAGAAAGTCAATAGTAATGAACGAATGTGTGCACCATCTACATCAGCATCCGCCATAATAATCACTTTACCATACCGCAATTTTTCCAAATCAAATTCATCTGAACCTATTCCAGTCCCCAGAGCAGTAACAATATCTACGATCTGAGCATTTTTCAAAATCTTGTCCAACCTCGCCTTATCAACATTGATACCTTTACCTTTTAAAGGAAGAACAGCTTGAAAATTGCGGTCACGTCCCTGTTTCGCTGGACCACCCGCAGAATCCCCCTCAACCAGAAATATCTCTGTTTTCTCCGCATCACGTTCAGAACAATCCGCGAGTTTACCGGGCATTGACGCTGAGTCTAATACACCTTTACGCCTAATTAGGTCACGAGCATTACGCGCTGCTTCCCTCGCTTGTGCAGCCTGAATACTCTTGTTAAGTACACGTTTTGCAAGTGTTGGTTGTTCCTCTAAATACTGCTTTAGTTGTTGATTCACAATACTCGTCACAATACCTTCTACTTCGGTATTACCAAGTTTTGATTTTGTTTGCCCTTCAAACTGCGGTTCAGGTACTTTTACACTAATAACAGCCGTAATTCCTTCTCGAATATCTTCACCTGTAAGTGAAATTTTTACGTTTTTCAATAGGTCGTTATCTTTACCATAGTTATTGAAGGTGCGCGTTACAGCTTTTTTAAAACCGTATTCATGAAAACCACCTTCTGTTGTCCGAATGTTGTTTGCATACGAGAAGATATCCTCTTTTGCATAACCAGTATTATATTGTATTGCAATTTCGACCTTAACATCATCTACCTTACCTTCTAAGTAAATAGGCGTGTTGTGGAGAACCTCTTTATTCTCATTCTGGAATTGAACAAATGAAGCGATACCACCCTCATAGTGATATACCGTTTCCTCTTTATTATCTTCTGCTTCTGCTTCTATTTCCTGATTTCTCATGTCTTTGAATCGGATGCGAATCCCTCGATTTAGGAATGCCAATTCACGTAGCCGACCTTTTAAAGTTTCAGCTTGAAATTCGAGCGTATCAAAAATCTCATGGTCCGGCATGAACGTAGTTTCTGTTCCACCATTTTTCGTCTTTCCAAGTACCTCTACCTCTTTGGTCGGTATCCCCCGTTTATACTGCTGTTCATAAAGTTTACCATCCTGTGAAACCTGTACTCGAAGCCACTCCGATAGTGCGTTTACACATGATGCCCCTACCCCGTGCAAACCACCTGCGGTTTGATAACCAACTTCCGCACGCCCTTTAAATTTACCACCAGCATGAAGAGTCGTCATCACAACTTGAAGAGCGGAAACACCACTTTCATGTTCCCCAACGGGAATGCCGCGCCCATCATCCGAGACTGTCACACTACCATCCGCATTCAGTGTTATTCTGATCTCTGATCCGTATCCTGCCCCAAACTCATCAATAGAGTTATCAACAAGTTCCATTACAAGATGATGTAATCCTGCTGTACCAGTACTCCCAACATACATACCAGGACGCATACGGACAGCTTCTAACCCTTCTAATATTTCAATAGAAGACGCATTGTAGTCATTAGGCATTATATATTAATCCTTATTTTAGTTATCTGTTAAATGATTAATGAAGCACTAACACAACCATTAGGTTCATTTTATAGATTATCAGTTGTGGTTAATACGGGGTAAAAATTCTCTACAACCTGGATTAGATATCGGTTTTACCAATCGCAAGGACAATAAATGAAGCAAAGGTTGGATGAACAACGTGGAAAGATTATTTGATCTTTTCATTCATTCTTCTTTCTGACAGATTTTGCTGTTAGTCATTCAAATTAGACAATAAAACTAATTTGCGAATTATTACATTTCGTAACATTATAATAAGCGGGATATTATAGCAATTCAGATCATTCAACAACAACTTTCACATCGAATCCGAAGTGAATAAAACTCTGTCAATTCTATCTATAAAAATAGGTTTATTCTATATTTAATTATAGCATATTTGCTTTTTCCGTGCAACCTATTTATATCTATTTTGTGAAAAAATGTTACATTTTATATTTGATTAAATTTTGATTAAATACTTATCATTCTGTAGTTTCCATACCACCACTAAGTGTTATAAAAAGTGTTTTTAACGCATCTCGTAACTCAGAATCACTTATTCCTGAAACAGATGCTTCTATCTTTTCTATCATCTCAGGAGAAATGAATTTGGCATCCTTACGAATGTCGTTCGTCGATTGCTGTTGGTTTGATGTAGATTTTGTACTATCTTCACCGTTTTTTTCCTCCGTAATATTCGGGTTAAAACGAAACCGGATATCAACTACCTTGTTTGTTGGAATAAACCTTCGTTTCCGTAAATATATATCTTTAAGCTGATTTTCAAGTTTTGATAAGATATCAGGTTTCATCAAAGACAATTCATTAATATAAACTTGATGCGTTACATCAACACGCAAAACCCCAGAAAATAACATAACTGGGACACTCTGTGCAGCTATTTCCTTACCAACGACTGACTCCCATATATCAAAAACAGTTCTCTCAAAAAGTTCATCAGCCCACTCCTGCTTACGCATCACAGCATCTACAACGTCCTGAACTTTAACAGTACTACGGTACCGTCCGCGCGGACTTCGGTTCCTTATATCTAACTTGCTAATAGGTTCGCTTTCAGTCTTCTTATGTCTCATCTCAATAAGACCATAACCAATTTCCAACCATGTAAAAAGTATCTTACTATATGTAACGTTTAATTTTCATTAATGATTACACCTTCCTCAACTACTAATAGATGTACATCTGTTAGTTCGTCTCCCATTACATCTTTATCAGTTGCCGTAATCACGGTTTGAGCAGCAATATCTTGGAGGTATGCTAATAGGTATTCACGTCTTTTCACATCTAACTCAGATAGAACATCATCGAGTAAAAAAAGAGGGGCAACACCTGTATCCCCACGAATAAACTCTAATTCTGCAAGTTTTAACGCGAGTGCTATAGTTCTACACTGTCCTTGGGATGCATAAGTTCGCGCTGTTTCACGCGAAAGAGTTTCATTTCCGTTCAATGTTTCCAAATCCAACGTGAAGTCGTCACGATGCGGTCCGACAAGTGTTACACCTCTCCTCAGTTCATTTCTTCGTGAACGCGCTAATGCTTCACTAAAGCTATCCGTAAGATTTGTTATATCGGAAAGTACCATGCCGGGAGTATCAAGTCCAGGTGTATATTGCAATAAAAGCCGTTCTCGTTCACCCGTTAACGACAAATGTGTCGTCTCCACAATACCGCTTAACTGTACTAACGCAGTATGTCTTGCACCTACCAACGCAACACCAGATTCAAGCAAAAGTTTATCCCAAATAGATATTTCGTTGACAGATCCCTTTCCTATACTTAATCGCTTCAACAAAGCATTCCGATGCTGTAAAATATCACCATAGCGTTGAAGTTCCTCCAAATATTCTCGATTCAGTTGGGATAAAAGCAGGTCAAGCCACCGTCTACGGAATGTGGGTGATCCTTTAACAATATCCAGAGATTCTGGAGAAAAAACAACAACGTTAAACTTACCTATCCAATCAGATCGTCTTCGTTGTAACACACCATCAGTTTTTAGTCGGAAAGCTCCTTGACGAGGTTTAATAGCATCAAGACGAATATGCGTTCCTTGTCTTTCATCACTACGGAAATAACCAATAACAGCAAAGCCTTCAGATGTATGACGAATTAATTCAACAGCAGAATTAGCTCGGTAGGATTCACCGGTACAAAGAAAATAGAGTGATTCAAGTAGACTTGTCTTTCCCATTGCATTCTTTCCAACAACTAACGTCACCAGTGAATGAAACGTTATATCACACTCTTTATAATTTCGGAAATTACGTAGACACAAACGTTCTAAATACATCTGAACCTTTCCATGTTCTTTCTGCCATAATATTTTATAGGTTGTTTGCTATAAATTCTTATATATTTAATAAGTATTCACATACTCTTATTATATTATTAAGTACCAAATAAAAATTTAAATTGTACCTTAGTAGTAGTAGTAGGGTGTGATAATATGTTAATAACTGCTTTTAACCTTGTTTGGGAATGGTTTGGTGGCTGATAATAACTTGATAATAACTTATGGAGTTATTATCATATTATCAACGCGACAAATTAATAGAAAAGTTATTAGCAATTTATTAGCAAAGATTGGAAGTTATTATCAAGTTATTATCAAGTTATTATCAATTATTGATAATAACTCGCATGAATCGTGTGTAGATAAGGTTTTTCTACCTGAATTTTACGCCAATTCGGCAGTTAGGTGTTGTATAATCTTTTTTGTTTCATCCTCTTCAAGTAGTTTTTCAATCTGTTCACAAGCGTATGTAATGGTTCTATGGTTTTGTCTATTGAAAACTTCAGCAATATCTGTTAGAGAAAGTTGCGTATGTTCCCTACAAAGATACATTGCAATTTGACGAGGATAAACAAGGACTTTTGTCCGTTTTGCCGATGTTAAATCGCCATTGTTTAGTTGGAAATGTGTAGCAACAAGTTCTTGTATAACTTCTGGTGTAACCGATTTTTTTCGTGATCCACCTGTTATAGTCGTAGGTGTATCGTTTAAGACGCTACGGGCAAGGTCAATAGTTAATTCTTCATCAAGGAGGGAGGCACGTGCTTTCAGAGTAACCAGTGTCCCCTCTAATTGACGTATGTTTGCTGTCACTATCTCAGCAATATAGTTAAGCACTTCACTTGGAATATTAGAAAAACCTTGGTCTTCACATTTCTGTCGCAGTATTGAAAGTCGAAGTTCATAATTCGGTTTATCAATTTCTGCCACCATTCCCCATTCAAAACGTGAACTGAGTCTTTCTTCTAAGTTCTCAAGCATATCCGGAGATCTGTCACTCGTCATCACAATTTGATTAGACCTTTTATATAATTCGTTGAACGTATTAAAGAATTCCTCTTGTGTGCCTTCTTTTCTTTGTAAAAATTGAATGTCATCAATTAGTAGAAGATCGGTTGTTCGGTATTTTGAGCGAAATCCTTGGGAAGAAGTCCGGTTCATTATTGAATCAATATATTCATTCATAAACGTTTCAGATGTAACGTAAAGTACTTTCCTTTTTGGGTCTGCCTCTTGAACACAATTACCGATAGCATGAAGGAGATGTGTTTTTCCGAGTCCTACACCTCCATATATAAAAAGTGGATTGTACTCTCCGCCAAGGTCTTGAGATGCAGCGTAGGCAGTCGCGTGACATATCCTATTGCTCCTACCAACAACAAAATTGTCAAAAATATAGTTCGGATTCAATCCTGTTGTTTGGGGAGTATTATCTTCGGGATTAGGTTCAGTTTGTTCAAACTCAGGAACTACGGCAAGCGAAGGATCTACAGAAATTTCCAACGTACAGTCCGAACTTATTCGCTTTGCTAATACATTATTGATATCGCTAAGAAATCTATTTTCAATTTCGTCTTGTGTATAATCGGAAGGAACTGCAATGATGAAAGCCTCATCGTTAAGTGTACGTGGGATGGCTTGGCATAGATAAATATCGTTACGGGCAGTTTCACCAAGCGTCTCAAGCATTTCAAACCAGAGGGAATCGGGGGTATATTGCATCGGAATGTTCCTTACAAAATAAGGTGCCAATTGCACGAGTCAGATTATTAAAATGTTTTAAAGTATTGCTAAAAAATCTACCAATAACACGGACATAAATTGTAGCATTTTAATAATTTTTTTTCAAGTTAATTGGCAAAATTTAAATCAAAATTATTTCTAAATTAGGATTGCTTTCAGATTAATTCTAAAAAAACGTGAAGGACTAATCTTACAAATCTTGTTTCAAACAAACCTAAGAAACCCAACATAAATTCTTAGGAACAATTAAATGTCAAAATCTCATTGCAAAGGTGAATAATCGGTCGGTTCAAGGATTTTATTACTTACGATGTTAACTAATGGACCACCTACTTCTGTAAGTCGTTTTGCTGCTTGCCATTCAGGGTCAGATATGAATGCATTCCATGCACGCTGGTAATGCCCCATATCTTCAAAAGCAAGCAGGTAAACTAATTCCGTTGTTGTTGCTTCACCGATAGCTGTCTCCCAAAATCCGATAACTTTCATATCATATTTTTTAAACAATGGCAACGTTATATTTGCAAATCGGTCATTGAGATTTTTCATTTTTCCCGGTACGACCTGATACGTCCGTAATTCGTAAATCACCTATTTCTCCTTAAAAAAGATAAGAACACACTGTATGCGTTACAGAATTCCATATTTGTCGTATATTTCTCTTAGTGTTGCCCCTTCCCGGAGTGCGTCTCGGGTTTGGTTTTCACCTTGTACCTTTTCTAAAGCAGCTTCTATCACTTGCTGTTCAACGGATTGTGGTATAATGACAACACCATCAGCATCACCGAACACGATATCACCAGGATTTACTGTGACACCACCACATTCTATCGGAACGTTGTATGCTACTACTTCTCCGCGTCCGTTAGAATCCACAGGGGACAATCCGGTCGTAAATATCGGAAATCGCATTGCAACAATCTTGCGAATATCACGGATGAAACCATCAATCACTGCCCCACGTGCCCCACGCGCTTGTGCTGCTGTTGAAAGAAGTTCACCCCAAAAGCAGATACGCGTACTGCCGTTCGTTGAGCAAATAATAACATCGTTCTGTTTTAGACTGTCGACGGCTGCAATTTCTTGTTGGTACGGTTCATCAGGTATTTCATACACATCAAGGCACAGTACTGGCATTGCACGACCGACAACAACCGTTTCTGGAAGCAATGGGCGAATGGTGTGACGCAGAACCTGTTCACGAAAACCAGCTGCATCTAAAGCATCTGAAATTACTGCAGCATATAACTGATCTTCCATCATTTCAAAAAGTTCTGAGTCGTTTTCCCACACTCTTTTTTCTTCGGTTTCCATGATGGTTTCCTAAGTTTAAACTTCTAATAATTTTGATAGCCGACTTCTTGGAGACGCGCGGCTTTTTCCGCAACACCATCGCTCATTTTGGTTTTATACGCTTGCAGTTTTTCTTCCAATTCGGGATATTGAAGTGCCAGAATTTGCACTGCGAATATCCCAGCATTTCTTGCTCCACCTGATCCAATTGCCATCGTTCCAACAGGAATACCAGGGGGCATTTGTACCGTCGCATAAAGCGCGTCCACACCATTGAGCGGTCCACCGTCTATCGGTACACCGATGACTGGTAACGTTGTGTGCGCAGCAATGACACCAGCAAGATGTGCAGCACGTCCTGCTCCTGCAATGATTACCTGACCGCCTTCTGCTTTGATCTTTTCCGTCCATGTTAACGTTCTTTCCGGCGAACGGTGTGCTGAAGAGATCGTAATCTCAAACGGTACTTCAAAATCCTCTAATACCTTAGCTGCTTCAGACATTTTTTCTAAATCTGAATCACTCCCCATTACAATACCAACAAGTGGTGTTTTTCGTTCATTAAGTGACATATTTATTGTATACCTCAAATGTAAATCAAGTTGAATCTGAATGGAAAACTAATTTTATATCTATAAACTGTTTTCATTGTGGATAAATAATATGTGAATTTCTTTCAATAATAAGCGGTTCAGGACCACCTTTCGGAAATTGCATTGCCCACTCGTTTGGATCATAATCTCGTGTTACGAAACAGGCACGATGCACCGGAACCGCATGTTTTAAGCCGATACGGGTCGCCATTTTTACACATCCATCATAGAACGGAAATTCACCTTCGGTTGGATGGTTTGTCAAGAAACCGATATCCGGCTTATGCGCTGCTATGGCTGAAATAAGGTTATCATGTTCAGCAAAGTTATTTATTGGATCACCGCTAAAGTAAAGCGTTACACCATTGTTGGCAACGATATATCCCAAATGTGTAACATCAGGTGGGGAAATATTAGCAGATGGATCACCAGTAGGTGGTTTCGCATATACAGCGTGCACAGTTATACCGTTTAGTTCCGCGGATTCACCGGCACTAATCTCTGAAACACTGTTGGCATCAACATCTGTTTCTGATGAAATCTGACGTACACTTTCTTCGGGTCCTATGAATCGTGTATTGTTTGAAGTATCCCAAATTCTACGAATGGATTCTGGACACGTATGATCACCGTGAGCGTGCGTCAATAATACAAAATCAGTCGGAAGTTCCGATTCATCAAGAGGTGGGTTAGGATGAATAAAACGGTTAGGCGGACGGTTTCTTGAAAAATAAGGGTCAATTTGGATGATAGTACCCGCTGCGTCTTTTAATGCAAAACTACTCTGTTCAAACCAGTGAACAGCGACTGTCCCATCTGGGACTTTCAAGTTAACAAGTGGATGCATGTTAATTCCTGTTATGTATGTGGCTAAGGAAGATTCATGAGAGATTTAGAGGGTGATCCTTCCTTTTTGGTAACCGAATTAGAAAATGAATCAATCAATAGTAAATAAATTGCGTATCACATTATTGCCTTTATTATAAAAAACGAACGATGGAATATTCCTTATGTCTTGATAAAGATTTGGGTGCGTGAAAATGAGCAAGAGTGTTGTAGCATTCAGGTGGAATCGTTGGAATTCCTTTCTTGGTTTATGCTTGGTAGTAACGAATAAGTGATGTTGTTAAGAGTGTAAAAAAAAAGTGAATTTTTGTCAAGTTGTTTCTGAATTCATTGCGGTGTAAGGTGTTTAAAGGCATTGGACACTTTCATCTAAAATGTTGACAAAACTTCGCTATTTTTTTACCATAACAATTCATGGGATCATGCACGCGGCTATAATCTACTTAATTATTTTTTCTTTCGGGATGCAGAAATGACATAGGTGGTTGTTATCATGAATCTATCTAAAAAAGATGAGTCTTATATCAAAACAGACCACACCAACTCCGAAAACATGGTGTTGATACCTGCTGGTAAGTTTGAGATGGGAAGTAACGATAACGATTCTTTTTATAAGCAGCTTGTGCATACGTGGCATGTGGAGGCGTTCTATATGGACACGCATGCTGTGACGAATCATGAATATCAACATTTTCTGATCGAAAATATCAGTTGGCGGAAAGATCGGATTCAGGACAAGTTTCACGATGGGGATTACTTGTTGGATTGGAATGGTAACAACTATCCATCAGGTCAAGGGAACCATCCTGTTACGTGGGTGAGTTGGTATAGTGCGATGGCATACGCTATGTGGGTAGGAAAGCGTTTACCGACAGAGCTTGAATGGGAATATGCTGCGCGCGGTGGACTATCAGGTAAAAAGTATCCATGGGGAGATCAAATATCTGCTGCAAAAGCGAATTATGGCAGAAATATTGGAGATACGACAGCGGTTGGTAAGTATCCCGCGAACGGGTATGGTTTGTATGATATGTCGGGGAATGTATCGGAGTGGTGTTTAGATCTTTATGATGACGATTTCTACTTCGCTTCTCCTCGCAAGAATCCACGCTCAGGCACGAATGAACCAGAATGGATAATAAACAATTTCATGGACATTAGAACTGAGCGCGTGTTACGCGGTGGCGGTTGGAGTACTTCACCACAAGGGATCTGTGTCTCTAATCGATGTTTGCTTTCACCCAGGAACACAATCTATGACTACGGTTTCCGTTGCGTGAGGTAAAACCTTAAAGGAATTAACTCAAATTTTGTTCTGTTTTCTATAATAGAGATAAACTCCTACGACACCGGCAATTGCACCGATTGCATCGGAAATCAAATCCGAGGGCGTAGCGTGTCTACCAGGTACGAAATTCTGATGCAGTTCATCGCTTGCACCGTAGAGGATTGAGATGAGCGCAGCAGTAACCCATATCCAATTTGTGGGCAACCATTTCGGTGGAGCGTTCACAAACGCTATCGTCAACAGTACACTAAGGATACTATATTCTATGAAATGGTAGAGTTTGTCAATTGACAACCACTGAAATTTGGGCATCGGGAGTAGCGGTTGTTCCATAGATGAAACGGCGAAAATAAGTGCCATGTAGAGAATAGGGGGTGTCCAATATTTAAGATAGCGCATTAAGAATTGCATCCACATCGTAGACACAACCACCCCAGGTGCCGCCACCGACAGATTGCAACGCTGCCCATAGTCGCGTGTCGTTAGGCAAATCCTCATCCGGTGATAGGTCAGGTCGAGGTTGACGTTCTGCTAACACTTTTTCACCCGCTGATGCACCGAAATGCTCACTACCATGTCCAACCAAATCAATACTCCCTACCAATTGCCGAGTGTCAATTTCAATCTGTATTATGTCACCATCAAGGACTTTTCCAATCGGACCGTTTGCGAGTGCTTCCGGACCAACATGACCGATACATGCACCAGTTGAAACACCCGAAAATCGGGCATCCGTTATCAAAGCGATTTGCTTACCAAAAGAAAGGTGCTTAAGTGCTGCTGTAAGTTGGTAGACCTCTTCCATTCCTGTTCCTTGTGGACCACGACAACACAATACCATGATGTCACCAGGGTTAATGTCAGTTTCACCTTGACCTTTAAGCGTTTGAATAGCATCCGATTCGCGCACAAAAACACGGGCAGGTCCGGTCAACCGATACACACCATCCGAATCAACAACGGTCGGATCAATGGCAGTACTTTTGATAACAGAACCTTCAGGGGCAAGATTACCACGTGGAAATGTAACTGTGCTTGTCAATCCTGCGGTTTTTGCGGCATCTGGATCCAAAATGACTTCATCAGGTGCGACGTTATCGCGTTCTTCCAGCAGTTCCCTTACACGTTTCCGTCTATCCGATGTTTCCCACCAATCAAGGTTGCTACCGAGAGATTCACCTGTTGCTGTAATAACATCTTCGTTAAGGATACCTCCCAATTTGCGTAAATGGAGCATTACTTCAGGAACACCGCCAGCGAGAAAAACACGGACTGTAGGATGCCCTACAGGTCCATTTGGCAATACATCTACGAGGCGAGGAACCTGCTGATTGATTTCTGTCCAATCATCTACTGTAGGACGGGGCAGCCCAGCAGCATGCGCAATCGCTGGGATGTGTAACAGCAAGTTAGTTGACCCACCAAACGCCGCGTGAACAACCATTGCGTTACGAATCGCTTCCGGTGTAACGATGTCTTTCATTGTCAATCCTTTCGCCGCTAAATTCACGACAGCGCGGGCAGAACGTAGTCCCATATCTGACCAAATGTTTTGTCCTGATGGTGCTAACGCTGAATGTGTTAAACTCATACCCAACGCTTCACCGACAACCTGTGACGTTGCCGCAGTTCCAAGGAATTGGCAACCGCCACCAGGAGTCGCACAAGCACGACATCCCATGTCTGCTGCATCCTGTAGACTAATTTCACCGTGAGCGAAACGTGCACCAATTGTCTGGATTTTACCTGCATCCTCACCTGTAGTGGGTGGAAGTGTCACTCCACCTGGTACAAGCACTGCTGGTAATTCTCGCATTGAAGCCAATGCCATTATCATTGCTGGTAAACCTTTATCGCACGTGGCAACACCAACAACCCCTTTTCGCGTTGGTAGAGAACGGATAAGACGACGGAAAATCTGCGCTGCATCATTGCGGTATGCAAGACTATCCATCATACCGACAGTCCCTTGCGTTCGACCGTCACACGGATCAGAACAGTACCCAGCAAACGGAATTGCAGCAAGGTTTTTGAGTTCGTGGGCAACCGCTTGCATCAATAGTCCTACTTCCCAATGACCTGTGTGATATCCGAGTGCAATTGGACTGCCATCAGGGGCACGGATACCACCTTGCGTGCTGAGTATAAGAAATTCCTCTCGACGTAGTTCTGTTGGTGCCCACCCCATTGCCGTGTTGTGGCTAAGTCCAAAAATATCTCCACTTGGACGCGTGAGGAGCATCTCTTCTGTAAGTGGCAAGCTGCCTTCGGGACCTGCAGCATGTGTTTGGATGTCGTAAATTTCACTATGGTTGGCATCTAAGATGTCAGTATATTTTATCGGTTTTGCCATATTATCTTTCCTTTGCTGATCGTTTTATTCAAAAAGTTCCGCAACTGCACACGAAAATCCTTCAACAACATCCTCACCTGACAACGTGTCTTCATAGTTTAGCAACGTAATGTCCGTTTCAGAACGATAGACCATGACTGTCTTCATAAGCGGTTCAATAACCCAGACAAGACGTGTTCCAGCTTCCAAATAGGCTAACACTTTATCTATAACATCATACTGCTTATCTGATGGAGAAACAATCTCAATAGCTAAATCAGGTGCCTCAGGGAACCCTTTAAATTTTTCTTCAGACAACCTCTTTGCAGAAACAAACGCAATATCTGGTTTCACCACCCGATCACCCAATTGAAATGTCGTTTCAAGAGAATACAAACGTCCTAATTGATTTTCACGAACATGTATACCCAATGGTATGATAAGATTGATACCTACCTCACCATGAACAATTGCAGCAGCAGCCATCGGCACTAACTCTCCTTTTACGTACTCATAGCCCTCTAAATCGTTTTCAAGAAATTCATCCATCGTCATTGTATCGTGAGGCGGTATTTCTTGCACAGATTCAAGGTTCACCTGCGTATTTGACATCAAGCACCTCCAATATGTAAGTAACAGGTTTATTAATAAAGAATTGACCTTTCAAAACTGCTGAAAACTGACTGCTGACAACTGAGAACTATTCTGATAGAAGTTTAATTACCTCAACCCTACCTGCTTTGACCTTTTTCTCGTCTACTTTCATCTGTAAGAGTCCAATTACGAACTCCGTCAAACCCCAGTCAACTCGGGCAGTGTCCATAGGAGTCATACCATCATTTTTTTTGATGTTAATATCTGCGCCGTTTTCAAGAAGCAGTTTCACCGTTTCAACATGCCCAAGAAAAGCTGCAGCATGTAACGCGGTCCCACCGTCTCTATGTCGGTTATGTATATCTGCGCCGTTTTCAAGAAGCAATTTCACTGCTGTCGTTTGTCCGTTGAGGGCTGCTAATCCTAATGGATCTATTCCGAATTGTGGATCAAGCGTGCTCAAATCGGAATCATTTTCTAAAGCTTTATTGATAACTGATAGATTGCCATCTTTCGCTGCTTTCCACAAGTCGTGCGATTTTGGAGAATTTTTTGCATGCTGGGTTAGAAGTCTTACTACTTTAGCTCTACCTGTTTTAACTTCTGCTTCATTTACCTCAATCTGGATTAATTTCAATATGCCTTCTGTAAAACCCCAGTCAAGAGTAGCGTTATCCATTGCACTACCCCCGCTATTATTTCGGGCATTGACATCTATACCGCGTTCTAAGAGCAATTCAACCGCATCAGCCCGTCCAAGGAATGCTGCTGTGTGTAATGCTGTATTACCATCACGATTTCGGGCATTGATATCAGCACCTTTATCCAACAGAAACGTGAGTATTTCTGTGTGTCCCATCAGTGCAGCTGCAGGTAACATCAGATCCCCAGACAGTGGGTTCCTTGCATTTACATCCATTCCTTCAGATATTGCCTTCTTGACCATATCAAAGTCACCTATAAATGCAGCTTCCCATACGTCATTTGCTACTCTCGTAGGTTGTGATTGAGGGTTGACATTGAGCATCTTGGCTATTTTTTCTCTGCCTGCTTCTACCTTCTTCTGTTCCAACTTGATGTCGAACATTCCTGTCATAAATCTAACCATACCCCAAGGTGCATATAAACCACTTGCTGGGGTATCACCACCACGGTTCTTTGCATTAACATCAGCACCTTCTTTGATCAGGAGTTCGGCAAGTTCCGCTCTCCCTAAGAATGCAGCAATATGTAGAGGAGTTCCACCATCTTCCTGCCGTACATTAACATCTGCTCCAAGTTTCAAAAGCAATTTCGCAGCTTCAGTTTTTCCTGTCAAAGTTGCCCATGACAACGGGGATAAATTTGTCTGTTCAGAAAGCTCGTTAATATCCGCACCTTCTGCAAGGTAACGTTTGATACCTTCAAGATCACCTGTCCTTGCAGCACCCCACAAGTTGTCTTCCGGCAACTCAAAAAACCTATTTCTAAATCCATCAGGTCCTATAACGAATGGCGGGTTTGGTCTCTTTTTCCAAATCGGCATTCCGTCAGCAATCTCCGCTAAAATCTCACTTTTGCGAACGCGGATAAAGTCGCGCGTCTCGTCTAACTTTTCCTCAAAAGAGACTGTTCTCCCTTCACCTCGTCTCTCTCTCTCATGTATGAAACGTTGCGCAGGAATCATGTGTGGTTGAATCATCGCTGAAATTCTATCCACTTCGGCAAGCAGCACATCCTCTTTCCAATGATTTTCAAGAATCTCCATCATCGTTTTTGCATACCGTTCTCTACCTTCTTCAAGTTGATAGAGTTTGTGAGCAATTAAGCCTTGTGTCTTAACTGATATAGGTTTGCGAGAATCTCTCTGAAAATCAAGCATACTAAACTTTGTGAATAGTGAATCGGCTCCCCATGGTAAGAAATGAAACTTATCTGTCTCCGGATTGAGATACATAAAAAAGTTATTGTTATTACCAGAGTACCCATCCCAGAAACCGAGTAATCCCTCAGTTGCCCAAAATGGATAAAAACTATCCAAATCAACATGTTCTGCAATCGCTTGTTCAGTTACTTCATCATTTGCAAGGACGTCAATCAACGCTAATATCTTTTCTCTGCCGTGTTTATCATCACCTCTCTTATGTTCAAAACTATTTTCCCATTCTTTATGAAAATCAACCACTGTCCCTTCATAAAATGGACCTTTATTATTTCCGAAAGCGCGTTTGAGCAACGGTGGACGCATAGTTTCTACATGAGAATATATACCCAAATTTTTACCGTTTACGGTTACTTGTGCATACGCACACCGTGGTGCTGGAGTCCCGATCGCGTTGAATAGCGCATACCCCAAAAACTGGCTAACCTGAGTCACATCCTGTTGATTATTATTGAATGTCAGGTTGTTCAACCCTTCAATCTCACCTTTTTTGTCAATATGATCCAACTTGATTTTAAGCGATGGTCGTATGTGATTTTGAGAACCGATGAATCCTTTTTTACGGATTCCCACTTTCGGGAATACAACCCCATCAATACTCACACTTGCTTCAACATAAGTGTACGGATGTTCTATCGGGGCAAATTGTCGAGACTCGTTCAGTGCCTCAACAAAATTTCGAGATTGGTGTCGAATCTTATCCCAATCTTTTTCAGATACGGTAATCTGTATGTCTAATACCCGATCCGTTGGAAAAATATCTTCTAATGTTAGTTCCTTCGTGTATCCGTTGTGAACAGCAACTCCTAAACAGAAAATCGTTGTAGCATATAATATCCATCTTGACATATTTCAACTCCTATAAGTAAATATCTTATTCCAAATTAGTTTAGCATGTTTTTTATTTTTGTGCTTGCTTATTTTGAATAACGTTGGTATCAATCATGGTAGAATTTTGGATGATATTTACATTACTTACGTTCTAAAGATTCGGAGTTTTCAGAGTCAAAGGGAAAATGATACAAATTTTCCAAGTGCTACGAACCTATATTTTGTATGGATTTACAGGGTAAATATGACTTATTTAGTCAAGAATGACTCTGAAAATTCGGATTCTTCTATGATAAACAAAAACAACGGATTTTATGAAGTACAATCAACCGATTCCAAAAGCATCTTATTCCGAATTCACGTTGTTGCATAAAATTAACTTACCCACATATATGGTGTATAATTAAAGTGGATTTTGGAATTATTTAGGTACTACTCGCCTACCAGTGTTTGTAGTCGCGCAATTCATTGCAAAACTACAAACACTGTAAATCCTAAGAAATGTTTACTTATATTTTATAGTTCACTATTGCTTCAATTTGAGACCATTTTAACTTGATTTTGAATTCAAATTCAAGTATTATTTAAAGAGGAGAATTTATTCCCATCCGATTTTCTGGTTTTCAATAACTATAGTTGAGATACGATGAATGGCAAATGCGTTCAACGTAGATTTTGTTGATGCGCTTTAAATTGCTTCACGTATTGTTACGGAGAATGTTAAAAATGAAACAGAGAAGACTGAAAATATTCGCTGCCAGTATTATTTTACTTAGCGGTTTTGCGTTTTTAGTGTTGTCTATGACGAAAAAAGAAAGTATGCCGGAATTGACTCCCTCAAAACTTCTCGCAAATGCTAATTCTATGGCAAATCAAAATGTTCAGCTTGTTGGTGCCATTTCAGAAGGGAGTTCTACCTGGGATTCCGCTAAATTTGAGTTGACCTTTGCCGTGCGCGAACTTGAAGGAGAAGGTGCTGAGAAAGTCAATGTGATATATAACCGTCTTAAACCCGATAACTTCATAGATGGCGGTAACGTTTATGTTGAAGGTAAATACGATGCCCAGCAAAACTTGATCGTCGCTACTAAGTTAACGACGAAATGTGCTTCAAAATACGAAGGTGCGGAAAGTGCCAACACTACCGATGCTTCTTACTAACGTTTGCTATACCGCGCCGCTATCTGACAGATTAGAGGGACAATATGTTCATTGAGAACCTTGTAATAGGTATACAAAGTGTCACAGCCGAACTTGGTCAAGCTGCGATATGGCTTTCCGTATTCTCTGCGTTATGGGCAATAGGTTCACTAATTTATGGACTAAGCACCAGAAATCCTAACTATGTCAAGAGTGGTAGGAATGCCGTTATCGCTACCTTCGCACTTATTAGTGTTGCTACCAGTGCGTTAATCTACGGATTTGTGACTGATGATTTCACAATGAAGTATGTCGTTGAGGTGTCCAGTGCAGCGCAGCCGCTCCTTTATAAAATCACGGCACTCTGGGGACGTATGTCCGGTTCCCTTCTATTCTGGCTCTGGTTGCTTACCCTTGCTGGTGCTATCGTTGTTTGGCAGAGCAAAAAAGCGACTGATACGCTGGCAGATTATTCCCTAATCCCCATCGCGATTGTTGAGCTTTTCTTTATTATCCTTGTTACTGGTTTAATAGCAGGGGTTTACAATCCACTTGACCGAGTCCCTGAGAACAAGGTGTTCCTTGACGGTGATGGGATGAATGCTCTCCTACAGACCCCAAGCATGGCGTTTCACCCTCCGACTTTATATATCGGTTGGATTAGTTTAACAGTACCATTTGCCTTTGCTGTCGGTGCACTTGCATCGGGCAGAATCGGAAGCGATTGGATACTCCGTTCCCGAAGATGGATGCTGTTTTCCTGGATCGTATTAACTATTGGTATTACCCTCGGTGGTAATTGGGCATATCAGGAACTCGGTTGGGGTGGATATTGGGCATGGGATCCGGTAGAAAACGCTTCCTTTATGCCGTGGCTCCTCGGCACTGCTTATCTACACTCTGTGATGATTCAAGAAAAGCGGAACATGCTGAAACTGTGGAATATTCTTCTGATTACGTTAGCCTTCCAATTTACACTATTAGGTACATTTATTACTCGGAGCGGTATCATTTCATCGGTGCATGCATTCGCGCAATCAGATATTGGTGGTTATTTTCTGAGTTTTATCCTTGCTTCAACCGCTGGCGTTATCGCACTTGTGGTATATCGTTGGCAACGTCTTAAAAGCGCGAATCGTCTTGAATCTCTCTTATCCAGAGAGAGTGCATTTGTGCTGAATAATTGGCTTCTCGTGGGACTGACAATGATCATCTTATGGGGAACGTTATGGCCTATTATTTCCGAAGCGATTCAAGGTGAAAAGGCATCAGTTCCCGAAGAATTTTTCAATAAAGTGGTTATTATCCCTGGATTACTCCTTCTCTTTCTGACTGGTGCTGGTCCTATAATCTCTTGGAAAAAGATTACCCCGAACAACTTTAAACGTATGTTTGTTTCCCCACTTGTTATCGGTTTGATAGCATCAATGGCGGCATGGGTATTCCTTGCTTACAGAGCACAAGCTGCTGTTGAATTCCCTGTGACTTTTTTGACTACTACCGCTGCACCTGTGATTACTGTCGCTGTTGAAGCTACTACTAAGGCTGCTGCAGACGCTATTGTGTCTACTGCTTATGTTGTTGAAGCTGCGAGTGCTAATTTATTGATGCAGGCTTGGAGATTTCTTACATTCGGTAAACAACCGATTGCTATTTATTCAGTGTTATGTGTTTTTGCCAGTGGGTTTGTGCTTGCTGCGATTTTTAGCGAATTTTACCGCGGTGCTAAACTCCGTGCCAAACGTCAAGAGAGTTCCTTCCTGAATGGTTTGTGGCTTCTCATCCAGCGTAACAAACGTAGATATGGTGGTTATATAATACATATCGGTATAGTGATTGTCTACATAGGAATTATGGGGTCTAAAGGATATTTTTTACTCAAATCAGAAAGTCTAAAACTCGGTGATTCAATGCAGGTAGGAGCTTATAAACTAACGTTGAATGACGCACTTCAGGAAGAGCGCGAAAATTATTTTCGGTCAGAAGTTGTCTTTATTGTTGAAAAGGATGGAAAACAGGTGACCACGATGAGACCTGCCCGCCATTTCTACTTTTCAGTAGGACAAGGTGATCCAGATACGATTGAATCTGCTATACATCCAATAGGTTTAAATGATTTGTATATCGCCCTCGGTCCTTTACCATCAACGATTGATGCTGATACAGATGTGAATGTGCAGGTCTATCATAATCCATTGATTAGGGTCGTCTGGATTGGTGTTGCTGTGATGGTGTTGGGAGGAATAGTTGCGATTGCCCAGAAGTCCGAACTGAAACCTCAAACGTCTACAGCATAGGTGCATGCAATGAAAATCCGATTGTTCCGCCATCTTGAAACACATGTAACTATTGTTTTTATGTTTCTATTTATTTGTGTTTTCACTGCTATAGCACAAGATCAAACAGAGGATAAATCTACTTCAAATAATGCGAATATTGAATCACAGATGCATGAGTTGAAGACAACACTATATTGTTTTTGTGGATGTGAACGGATGACTTATGAAATCTGTCATTGTGGAACCGCAACACGAGTAAAAAAGCAATTTCGAGATGCCCTGATTAAAGGTAAAACCGTTGAGGAAATTCGTGCCGATTATCTTGAAGAACACGGACCCCGGTTTTCAGCGATTATGCCTGCTGAAGGCATTAATCTTCTCGCCTATTTTATGCCAGTGGTTATTCTTATTGTGCTCGGAGGTGTAGTTTATGTTGTTCTGAAAAGAGCGCGCATAGATAATGCAACTCTCACGCAGCCCGATCAACCGGTTTCCGATGAACTTCAGCAACAAGTTGAAGCGGAACTTGAAAAATACAAGGAAGAAAATTAAGGTTGTTATGGATGCTTATGTAATCTTGTGGTCAGTTATTTTGGGAGTAGCGGTTTTGGTGTATATCACCTATCCACTGTTTAGAAGGACAGAAACTTTCAAAGATCTTGATCCAGCAGAGGTAAGGATGCAAACGCTTTCTCTGGAACGTGAACAGAGTTATTCCGCGTTAGCGGACCTTGACGAAGATTTTGAAACAGGAAAACTTTCCGAAGCAGATTATAAAGAATTACGGGTTGCTCTATTACAGGAAACGGCTCGTATTGTTAGTCAACTGGAAGCCGATGCTAAGACAGATGTGGAAGCTGAAATAGAAAGGTTCAAACAACAAAAAAGCAAATAATGAAGAATCATTTTCTCTCATATATGTTCGCACAGAGATGTTACACCTCAAAATATTCTAAAAACGCCAAGTATCTCATTAGTCTGTTGATAGCAGCACTTACACTCCTTTTATTTCTCCCCGCGACACATTCTCAAAATCAAGTTGGCGTTATTCATGGCTCATTGATTGATGGGGAGTTAAACAAACCTATTGTTAATTATCCTGTAACTCTGAATATCCATAAAGGGGGCAATGTCACACAACAGGAAACAACAACCGATGAAAACGGACATTATCATTTTGAGAAGTTGCCGATTGAATTTGCTACGCACTATTCTATCACAACAACCTATAATGAAATTGAATACAAAGAAAAGGATTTAGTGTTATCTTCATTTGTACCAAACCTTGTTGTTGACATAGTTGTAGGTAGGTTAACGGACGATCCATCACAGCTTCGAATTAAGACGTATAGTATTGCTCTTGGCTTTGCCAGCGATGAGGATATATCTAAAGGAATACTATCAATTATTGAAGTATTTGTTGTTGATAATAAAGGCACTTTACCATTCCAAACTACACTGAACAACGAAACAGTCGGTGTCTATTTTTCCCTGCCAGAAGGATATGAGAAGTTTCAACGAATTTCCCCCGCAAACCTAACACTTAATTCTACAGCAGACAAGGTTATACTTACAACCCCTTTACAACCTGGTGAATTGGAAGGTGGATTTACATATACTTTTCAGTCTTCAGGACGAAACATCAAACTTTCCCGTCCGATGGATTTTCATACAGACCACATTACGATTCTTGTTCCGGAAGGTATTAGCATTATTCCACGGTCTAAACGATTCAAGCCGGTCGGACGTACGCAGTTCCATGGTGTTGTCTACAATAAATATGAAGCATCGCCTGAGAGTGGATTTCCATTGGGAAGAACACCGGATCTGAGTTTGGTTGTTTCGAGTCAGCAAATTAGTAAAGGTAAATCAAATGTTGGACAGATGATATTTATTGCGGTTGCTGCTGCTTTGGCAGGTGGGTTCCTTGTTGCGGCGATATTCACGCTACGTGGTGTGCGTCGCGCATCTACTGAATCTGAGGATTCGGAATCTACACCAACTGACGAGGGTTGGCTGCGTAAACTCACTGATGATGATCTTAAACATTCACGCACCACACGTCTTGAATTTGTTGCCTTGCTTGATACGATGCACGAAAATAAAGATATATCCGAACGGGTCTATAACAGATTACGTAAGGAACAGACAGAACGTCTTACTGAAATCCTTGACCAGTGCAAAGAACGAGGAATAGATAGTTAACGGACTATTTTTTGTATATGAGGACTTAATGGAATGGGTGATGAACAACATATCGCAGACTTGATTGAAGATTTAGAGGAATTTGACGACGATTTACGTGATGCTGCGAGAAAAGAACTGATTGCTATCGGTGAACCCGCTATACCGCAACTGATTGAGGCACTTGCTCACAATCTTTCGGATGTTGCTGATGAAGCTGCCGATGTTTTAGCAGCAATCGGAGAACCGGTTATTCCTGCGCTTATGGATGAAATTGAGCTTGCTCCGAAACATCAAGCACTTGCGATTACCAGTACGCTTACACGTATGGGTGAACTGGCAATACCCACCTTGCTTGAAGCATTAGATAACAAACTCAATGAAGAACTCCGTGAATATGCTGTTCGCGCACTCGGTGGAATGGGAATGACAGCAGTTAGCACAATACCTGTACTTATTCAGGCGTTGAACGATCCTGAGGACGAGGTGAGAACTTATTCTGCCTACGCTCTATCTAAAATGGGTGAAGCAGCAGCAGAAGCCGTACCCGCACTTATCAAGGCACTTGAGGATGAATCTGATCGAGTGAAACACCATGTGGCTTTTGCATTAGACAAAATTGGGACTCCAGAAGCACAAGAAGCACTTAGAGCGTTGAGTGGAAAATAATAGAGGAAATCCAATGAATAACTCCGAGAAAAAAATCCCGAAGCATTTGACCGCTTTTTATCCTGATGTTTGTAATTGGTTAGAAGAATTTCTTAAGGGACACTTTCGCCAAGCTGAAATAGATGTTCATATCCTCTCAAATACTCCAATTTCCCGTTTTCTTAGCACGTATGACAGTGGGAACTTCCCAGGAGAGTGGGTTACGTGGAACATCAAGGTTGATGTAGTTGGATTTGTACATCGATCAAACAAGCCGACTACAATAGCTTTTGTAGAATGCAAAAATACAAAACTCACGTTAGCACACCTTTCACAACTATTAGGATACAGTCGTATTGCCCAACCGCTTTACTCGTTTCTGATTTCTCCATTAGGTTTCTCACGTACGCTCGTATCCCTGCTTCAAGAATATCGGCGGCATGATGTGCTGGAATATCATTGGGAGGCAGGACGAATACCGCGCAAAGTTGTGATAGCACAGTGGGAAGCATCTAAATCTAATCTGAATAGACATACGATGATAGGTGGCATTGGGATCTAAACCGATATTATGAATGCAACTAAAAGTAAATATCATGGTAAATTTATTGGTTGTAAATAAACTTGAAAACGATATTTAAATATTGTATAATTAGAAAAAGAAGAACATTAGGATAGTTTACAAAGGAAATTTCACGAACTTCATTAAGAACCCGCGAATTAATAACATAATATTAGTAAAGCAAGCAAATTGTTTACAATTTGAAAGGAGCCAAAATGGCAAAGTACGATTTTGTAGTTGCTGTAGGAGGGGCACCTGGACAAGGTATAGAAACGCTTGGTAAAAGTCTGGGTCAAATTTGTGCCCGATATGGGTTATATGTTTATACTTACAGTGCCTATCAATCCCTCATCCGTGGCGGCCATACCTTCCTAACCATCAGAATAAGTTCTGAACCGGTCGCTAACCACGGCGACGAAATTGACCTAATTATTGCTCTTGATCGAAACAGTATAGAAAAACACCTACCACACGTCAGACCCGGCGGCGCATTCATCTATAGTGAAGATGATGTTAAACAAGCACCAGAACGAGATGACATTCAATTGTGTCCTATCCCTTACAAAAAGTTCTCCAGTGGAATTGAAAATAGAAAGTTACAGAGAACATGTCTGAATACGTGTTTGCTTAGTGTTGCTTTGAACCTCGTAGGGGCGGATTTAAAAGTGCTTGAGGAAATAATCATCGGAGCACTTCTTAAACGCAAAGGACAGGAAGTTGTGGATGCGAATATTGGTGTTGCAAATGCTGGTTTTGATCATGCCACTGAAAACTTCACGAAATTTGATACAGCGTTTAAGAAACAGGAACCCGCGCTCGCTTTCGTTGATGGAAATTCAGCTATGGCAATGGGTGGTGCAGCGGCAGGTGTTAAGTTTTATGCCGCATATCCAATGAGTCCTTCTACAGGTGTGCTACATTGGATGGCAGCAAACGCCCGAAATCTGAATATCATGGTACGGCAATGTGAAGATGAAATCAGTGTTATCAATATGGTCATCGGTGCTGCCCACGCAGGTTGTCGGGCAATGTGCGCCACATCTGGTGGTGGATTTGCGCTTATGTCAGAAGCAGTAGGTAGTGCAGCAATGATGGAAATTCCGATTGTTGTCATTAACGTCCAACGAGGTGGTCCCTCTACTGGTTTGCCTACGAAAACTGAACAAGGTGACTTATGGCAACTCCTCGGTGCGAGTCAAGGAGATTTCCCCAAGATTATTGTAGCACCTACCAGTATTATGGACGGTTATGATACGATACCTGAGATTTTCAACCTCGTTGATAAGTACCAATGTCCCGGTATGGTTCTGTCAGATCTTACACTTTCTATGGGATTTACGACGTTTGATCCCGATACAATTAACTGGCAGCCAGAAATTGATCGTGGCGAGATGATAACTGAACTCGGACCGATGGAAACGGAATATCTACGTTACCAGATTACAGACAGCGGTATTTCACCCCGTGCTATACCTGGGGTTCCGGGGCACGTACACGTTGTTGCTACTGATGACCACGATGAAGACGGTGGTTTAATTAGTGATGAATTTACGAACCCACACAAGCGTCGTGATATTATGGAAAAACGGCAACGGAAGATGGACGGCATTGTTAAACATCTCCCACCGCCAACACTTGAAGGACCGGATGATGCAGATATCACACTGATTGGTTGGGGGTCTACACATGGTGTCATTAGTGAAGCAGCACAAATGTTAAATGATGATGGTATTGTAACAAACCATATACATTTCAAATGGCTCTACCCAATTGACGAAGATGTTGTAAACGAAGTGCTGGCAAATTCAGGACGTTCTATTATTGTTGAGTGTAACTACACTGGACAGTTCGCTAGGTTCTTGCGAGGTGAAACTGGCTTTAAGGCAGACGGACATATCCGCAAGTATGATGGAGAACCGTTTATGCCACACCACATCGTTGATGGAACCCGTGAACTGCTCATCGGTAAGACTGAACTTTATGTCCCTTACCAGGAAATAGTTGTCTAAAGGAGGAAGAAACAGATGGCAAAAAAAGAAAGACCTATTAAAGGGGCTCCTACAGCAAAAGATTTTAATAGTGTCAATCCTGACTGGTGTCCCGGTTGTGGCGATTTCGGTGTGTTGAATGCTTTAAAAATTGCCTACGCAGAACTCGGTCGTGGAAATCATGACCACCTCACTGTCAGTGGAATTGGGTGCTCCTCTAATTTACCCGGCTTCATTAAGACTTACGGTATGCATACCCTGCATGGACGTTCACTTGCCGTAGCAACTGGTGCTAAAATGGCTAACCATGAGTTAAATGTCGTTGTCACTGGCGGAGATGGAGATGGGTACGGGATCGGTGGTAATCACTTCATTCATACCATGAGAAAAAATGTTGATCTTCTCTATATTGTGATGAACAACGAGACGTATGGGTTGACTGTTGGTCAAGCATCACCTACTACTGTGGTCGGTGAAACATCTAAGAGCACGCCATTCGGTAATATAGAAACTCCGCTCAATCCGGTTGCAATGGCAATCGTCTCAGGTGCTACTTATGTCGCCAGAGCATTTAGTTCTGAAAGAAAGCCACTCACTGAATTGATAGTTAATGGTATGCAGCACAAAGGATTTGCATTCATTGATGTTATCAGTCCTTGTATAACTTGGAAAGGTGATGAAATTTTCGATTATTGGAAAGAAAGAGTCAACTTCCTTGAAAATCATGATACAAGCGATAAAGCAGCGGCACTTGAACAAGCGGTCAAGACCGGTCATGATACCCAACTCGGTTTATTCTATCATGATACGAACAGTCAGTCATTAGATCAAATGGAACCTGTTTTAGAATCCGGTCCTATGGCACATCAACCCCTCGGTGTTACCCCTGAACAGGGAGCTGCAATTATCAAACGCATGATGTAAAACAGAATGTTTAGGGCAGGTATAACGCCTGCCCTTTCTTTTTGTATCACCAAGGTTCAACAAAATCAAATTTCCATCTTTACCAACGTTTCGGGCAGGAAGCCCAAGTTTTTATGCTTGGGAGGAATGCCCGCTCCTATATTTCCCTTGAAAAAATATGTCAAATTTGATAGACTACTTATAGTATATGGTTGACCTGTTCATGACGCACTCGGTATAAATAGTGTGTTCCAT
>JAJDWI010000088.1 GCA_022825665.1 Candidatus Poribacteria bacterium | reverse complement strand
ACACTATGATTTAATGATATACTATACATCGGTATCCTCTCCTATAAGGAAGTTAATATATATTAGGAAAGGATACCATTTTTAGTATAACCTTTCAAGATACACTTCTCAATTAATGCAAAAAACTTTACACACCCTCAGATATCTCACCCCTTGCCTTTTTAACCAAATTGCGTCGGATATGGCTACAGGACACTGAAGTAGCCGACCTTTCACCCCTTGCCTCTTTAAGTGATCTTGAAGAGATAAATGTCGCGGCAACTCGTGTGTCAAGTCTCGCACCTTTGGCAGGACTCAAAAATCTGAAAAAGTTAGACACCATACATTCTGATATTTCCGACCTTTCGCCTCTTGCAGGACTGACAAACTTAACAAGATTGCTCTTATATGACTGCAAAGCAACCGACCTATCTCCCTTAAAAGACCTAACAAAACTGAGATGGCTCGGTTTTCCACATACCGATAATATCTCTGACTTCTCACCCTTGTCAAGATTAACTGAGTTAAGACATCTTGATCTATTCCATACTGAGATATCGGATCTAACTCCGTTAGTAGGATTAGTTAATTTGGAAACGCTGATACTAAATGAAAACCGAATCGTAGATGTCTCACCGCTTGCATCTTTGCTTAACTTAAAAAGGTTAGAACTTCAGTTGAATAACATCTCTGACTTTTCACCTTTGGATCGCATACGCGAGACTATAGAAGTATTCAACTGGTACGCCAACCCGGGATTTCCTCAAGGCGGTCCAAAAATTGCGGGTCCTTGGTTATGGCTGACCTTGCCAGCAGAAAAAGACGAAAACGTCCTTCTTACGGATTACTTAGCAAAAGTATCCAACAGTAAGGTTACAGAAGAACAGATCGCTAACCTCGGTGCCTCGGAGGGAACTATTATAGGAGAAAGTGTATGGTCCACTGGAATACTTGAGGCTTATAACGCAAATGGCTTATGGAGCAACGTGGATAACCTTGAAAGATTATTAAACCCGCAAGAGTCTATTGAATTTTATAACGACGAGAATTTTGTTGTCTATGGTTCTATTATATTGTATTCTCCGAGAACACAGCAAACGAAAATGTTCGTAGGTGCAAGTCATCCTCGGAAAGTCTATCATAACAGCAAGTTAGTTCACGTAGACCATGCAGACTATTCCGCTGGGGAATGGGCTTATAATTACCAAACATTTTTTCCAATCACACTGCAACATGGGAAAAATGTGTTGTTGGTGAAGCTTGGTAAGCAAAGGAGGATTGATCTATTGTCTCTCTTTTTCGGTTTTGAAGAAGGAACAGAGTATACAGTGGCACCTTCTGGTGTCGGCATCTCGTTCTCAGCAACGGAGACAACCCTCCTCTCTGGCGATACATTAATGCTGGACCTCAACGCTGAAAACATCACTGATTTGGCAGGATGGCAAACAGATATTACATTTGACCCAAATGTGCTTGAAGCAGTTGAAGTCACCGAAGGCGATTTTCTGAAGTCAGAAGGTGGAGACACCTTTTTCCAAGGCGGTACAATTGATAATGCTACAGGGAATATTTCAACTATATTTTCGACACGGATTTCTGAAAATGGTAGTAGCGGTACAGGTGCATTGCTGTCAGTAATATTCAAGGCAAAAGCAGCAGGTGAAACTCAGGTGAAATTAGAAAACTTTGAGTTCGTCTCTATCACCGATGACATTATTCCTACTGTCCATCCTAATATTACTATCACTGTGGGAGAATATCCTGCATGGGATGTGAATCAGGATGGACGCGTGAGTATTCTGGATCTTATTCTCGTAGCAAGGGATTTCGGTTCAGGTGCAACTGCTAACTTACGCACAGATGTAAATCGAGATGGCGTAATCAACATCCAAGACCTTATCATTGTCGCACAACACATGGGTGAAACGACAGATTCCGCAGCACCTAATGTATATGTAATGGATAGCAAAGAACTAACTCCAGCAATAGTACAAGAATGGATTCAACTGGCACAAATAGAAGATGACGGATCGCTCGCTTTCCAACAAGGCATAGAGAACCTTCAACGTCTATTAGCATCACTGATTCCTGAAAAGACTGCACTTCTCGCAAACTATCCGAATCCCTTCAATCCTGAGACATGGATACCCTACCAACTCGCGAAACCTGCAGAGGTTACATTGACGATTTATACTATAAACGGATCGGTTATTCGGATATTGGCGTTAGGACATCAGGGTGCTGGCATCTATCAGAGTCGTAGTCGCGCTGCGTATTGGGATGGCAGGAATGATGTAGGGGAATTCGCAGCGAGTGGTATTTATTTTTATACACTCACTGCAGGTGATTTTATAGCAACCCGACGGATGTTAATTCTGAAGTAATCTTACAGAAAACGTAACAAACGATAATCACATGTTAATGTCAAGAGCTGATGCAATCAACTTGGATGACATTAAGAATCAGTAGAAGTTGTAGCTTCTAACTCCGCCTGACATTCAGCACAATGACCAATAATCTCGTTACGGAACCGAACCGGTTTAAATTGGTGTGCTTCACAAACTGCTTTTTGCAAAGCATCAATCTGTGGTTCTTTGAACTCAACGATCTGACCACACCGAAGACAAATAAGATGAGCATGCTCTTTGAGTGAGTGGATACTCTCGTAACGAGTGTTTTTCTGTGCATCAATGAATTCTGTTAGCAACCCGCTTTGGACAAGCAAAGGTAGCGTCCTATAGATGGTTGGACGTGAAACGTTGAACCCGTTTTGACGCATATAAACCAAAAGGTCCTCTGTCTGAAAATGTCCTGGATATGCGAATACTTGGCTCAATACATCCATTCGCTTTTGAGTCAAACGGAGTCCTGAACTTTTCAGAAAATCTTCAAACTGTTGTGTAAAATCGTCAACTGATGTATGTTCTTCATTGGTATCCATTTTCTTACCTGATTGATGTATTTTATTGATGGAGACGATTCTTCCTGATGAAACAGAATTAATAAAACTCTTTTATAGTCATGTATTGGCAAAGGATAAAGTCTGTCCGGATTCGACAAGACTATGCTTTACAGCAAGTTTGTAAAATAGTTCAAGACCTCCAATAAATGATTCATCTAAATCATAGTGAATGTGGTGTTGCAAGTATCTTCTACACAGGTCTTCGGTGAAACCGAGTTTAGGTGCTTCTATCCGTGCAATCTCAGGTATTTGCTTAATCCCAAGTGTTTTTGCTTCTAATAACAGATTCGGCACATTTCCAAGACGCACACCCCTTCTGGCAACCCAACAAGCATATACGAAGGGCAAACTTGTTAGTTCATGCCATTCAGTCCCAAGGTCGGTACTATATTTTATAGTCCCGAGATTTTTGAGTGCTGCGTCTCCAATGAGTAACACTGCGTCTGTTTTTGCTGATGCAGGGTCAATTGAAGGATCACAATTTATAAACTTTGGATATAATTGATATTTTTCAGCGAGTATGATTTTTAGTAATGCGACTGATGAACGCGAACTTGTATCTAATGCAACTTGCTGAATTTCTTGTATAGGAACACGACTAAATAATTGGATACTCAAGACGCTACCATGTGAACCAATTGCTATATTAGGAAGGATACGGTAGGCTGCTCCTTTAGCGTTTGCTCGAAAGTATTCAATAATCGGGATTAAACCAATATCCAATTCCCCATGGCTTAATTTTGTTGCCAGACGACTCGGAACCTTGGCACTCAGGGAAATCTCTTCTGTTTGAAGTTGTCCGTTCAAAAGGGGGTAAATAAGCGGCTTAGTATTTAAAAATGATACTGCCCCTACTCTCAAGCAGCTTTTCTGATCCACCTTTTTCCCTCTCGGATAATTTCATTGTAAAGTGTATCGCGTTCTACTGGAGTATAACCTGCTTCTTCAATGAGACGTGTGAGGGCATCAACTGAAACAGCCTCTGGTGTATCGGCACCTGCCATGTGTGTTATCTTTTCCTCAGTCACAGTGCCATCTATGTCATCTGAACCGAAACTTAGAGCAATTTGTGCGGTTTTCAATCCAGTCATAATCCAATATACTTTTATATGTGGTATATTGTCTAACATCAAACGTGATACAGCGATGTTACGTAAATCGGTCAATCCAGTTGTTGAAGGCAGATATGCCATACGCGTATTAGCAGGATGAAATGCCAGCGGGATAAAGGTTACGAAACCACCCGATTTGTCCTGTTGTTCTCGTAGTCTGATAAGATGGTCAACCCTATCTTCATTAGTTTCAAGGTGTCCATACAGCATCGTCGCGTTAGTCGGGATATTCAGTTTATGCGCGATACCATGAATTTCAAGCCAACCTTCAGCACTCAGTTTACCGGGACATATTTTTTCTCGAGTTTCTTCAGCAAATATCTCTGCACCACCACCGGGAAGTGAATCTAATCCAGCATCACGGAGTTGTGTCAACACCTCTTCAATGGACATTTTGAATATACGTGAAAAATGATGAATTTCAACGGCAGTAAAGAATTTTAGGTGAACATCGGGCATCCGTTCTTTGAGTCCACGTATAATCTGTAGGTAATAATCAAAAGGTAATTTCGGATGTAGACCACCAACGCTGTGAATTTCGGTACAGCCATGTTCAATAGAATACATCGCTTTATCTAAAAATTCATCAACACTCATCTCCCATGCGCCTTCTGTTTGCATGTTTTTTCGGGCAAAGGCACAGAAATGACATCTTGCATGAAGAATGCATACATTTGAATAATCTATATGTTGATTGATGTTGAAATACGCAACATTGCCATTCATGCGTTGGCGTACATAGTTCGCGATAAAACCGACCCCGGTAATATCCGTACTTTCGTAAAGTGTTACTCCCTCCTCAAAAGAGAGTCGCTCCTCTGCTTTAACTTTTTCATAGATGGCAGGCAACTTAGGATCGGTAAGTGGGTTATAGTTCTCCATTATTTTTCCTATTGTCTTTAGACATTCATAAAAACTGCTTGACAGTAATCTCTTATTATGGGTATTATAGCATAATAACTTTTTGAAATTCAAGTGATTCTTTTGAAAGGGAAATAACTAAATCATGTCAAAACTCGGACTAATTCATTACAACTATGCAGGTAAAACACTTGACGACTTTCTAAAATTCACAAGTGAAACTGGATTCGGATATGTTGAACTCGCGATCGGAACTGTTTGGAATTCGGATACTGCTGATCCCGATAAAAATGCAGAGGATGTAAGAAAACAGGTTGAATCTTACGGTTTGCAGGTTTCAGCACTCGGAGCAGGTAACGATTTTGTTGTATTAGAGGAAGATACAATCCAAGCACAGGTTGAACGGATGGAACGTATTGCGGGAATTGCAAAACGCCTTGGTACATCAGTCCTTCGCACTGAAGGTGGATCAATGAAAGATTCCGTACCAGAAAGCCGTTGGGTTGAGGCAATGGCAGGATGTTTAACACGATGCCTTGAGTTTGCTGAACGAGATGATGTCTATCTTGCTGTGGATAACCACGGATTGGTTACCAATGATGGGGATCTGCAAGTAGAACTGTTTGAACGTGTGGGTTCAAAACATGTCGGTGCTAATATGGACACCATGAATTATCGTTGGGCAGGTCATGATTTAGAAACAGTTGGTAGATATTATGAGATAATTGCCCCTTGGACATTACATACGCATCTGAAAGACGGAACAGGTTCTCGCGGAACTTATCGCGGTGAAGCACTCGGTGAAGGTGAAATTGATCTCGCAAAGGCGATACAATGTTTGCGAGATGCAGATTATGATGGCGTTTGGTGTTGTGAGTATGAAGGCAGAGAAAATGACGGTACAGGTCAACGGAAAAGTTTCGCTTGGATGCAAGAAAACTTATAGTACACTGCCATAAGGTATTACAGTTCCTAATTGCCGGCGCGCTATTTAAGCGCGCTGTTTCATTCCTAATATCAGATCGCTAAACACCTACCTACGAACATTTGTATATGGAAAATACCCCTCGCATTATCACCTTAACCACTGATTTCGGGACAAGCGATGTATATGTCGGTGTGATGAAAGGTGTAATCCTAAACATAAATCCAAATGTCAAAGTCGTTGATATTACACATGATGTTACCCAGCAAAATATCCACGAAGCTGCTTTTACTATCAACGCAGCATACCGTTACTTTCCAAAAGGAACTATTCATGTCATCGTAGTTGATCCGGGTGTTGGTAGTGATCGTCAAGCGATAGTTTGTGAAACTGAAAACGCGTTCTTTGTCTGTCCAAACAATGGTGTTTTAACCTATCTACTACAGAATATCGAAACCGATGTAAACTATCATAAACCCAATGCCGTAATCATTGAAAATCCTGCCTATCATTTGCCACAAGTAAGTAATACTTTTCACGGTAGGGATATATTTGCACCTGTAGCTGCGCACTTATCACTTGGAGTATCACTTGCACATATTGGACCTCCAATCCAGAATATAGAACAACTTCCAATCCCCACAGTTCAATGTTTAAATGATACATTGATAGGGGAAATAATTAAGATAGACAGTTTTGGTAATTTGACAACAAATATATCCGAAGACGTACTTTCCTCATTCCTGTTTTCCTCTGCACAAAACAAATCTTTGGAAAGTGCTCTTACTAAGGATGCAGATGATCTCAAATTTGAAATCAGTATTCAAAACATCCGCCTTAAGAAACTGAATAGTTCTTATGCTGAATCTGCAATTGGGGAAGTACTTGCAATAATCAATAGTTTTGGATTGTTAGAGATTGCCATAAACACAGGAAACGCCGAAGCGTCTTTAGGCGTAAAAATAGGTGATAATGTTGTCATACATAGGTCTGGGTTGACATCATAGCCTCTGCAGAGTATAATTGAAATAGAACAAACTAAGGAGAACGGAATTGAAACAGATCGCTTTAACAGGAATCAAACCGACAGGACAGCCGCACATTGGTAACTATCTCGGTATGATCAAACCTGCCCTTGAACTTGCGCAAGATTACCAAGCACTCTATTTTATTGCAGATTACCACGCGTTAACTACTGTGAAGAACAAGAAGGAATTGGAGGATTTAACATATCAGGTAACCGCAACTTGGTTGGCTTTAGGTCTGAATCCAGATGATGTTATCTTCTACCGTCAATCTGATATTCCAGAGGTTTTTGAGTTGGCATGGGTGTTAGCCTGTTTTACAGCGAAAGGGTTGCTCAACCGCGCACACGCCTATAAAACTATTGTGGATGACAACGTTTCCGCAGGGCGCGAAGAGGATAAAGGTATCAACACAGGATTATTTACGTATCCTGTCTTAATGGCATCTGATATTCTGTTATATGGATCGCATGTTGTTCCTGTTGGACTTGACCAACAGCAACACCTCGAAATTACGCGTGATGTAGCAATATTGTTTAATAAGACCTATCGTGAGGTGTTGGTCGTACCAGAAGCAGTCATTCGGAAAGAGGTGATGACAATCACCGGACTTGATGGGAGAAAAATGAGCAAAAGCTATAACAATGTCATTCCGATTTTTGCGCCTTCAAGCCAAGTCCGCAAACAGGTCATGCGTATCGTGACAGATTCCAAACGTCCAGAAGAACCGAAGGATCCTGATGAATGCAATGTTTTTGCAATCTATCAGCATTTTGCTGACGACGATGCAGTTGCCGCTAAACGACAACTATATCATGATGGTGGACTCGCTTATGGTGATATGAAAAAGGAATTGTTCGAGTTGTTGGAAACAACTTTTTCTGCACAACGTGAAGAGTATAATGTGTTGATGGAAAGTCGTGATGAACTGGACAAAGTGCTTGAAAAAGGTGCGGAGAAAGCACGAGATATAGCCATACCTATTATGACAAAGGTTCGAAAGGCTGTTGGTGTGACTGGTGTACGATAAAATAAAAGTGTTCAGTTGTAAGATAAGTTTTACTCATTCTTCTAAATATGATCTTGCGCGTGATTTAGCAAGTCGCATCAGATGTTCAAGCTGCAAACAGTGGTTAAGTTCTGCAGTTTCTTCAGGGGTAAGTCCTGATGTTTTCTCACGATAAATCAAATCGGCAATCCGATCTTTTGCTTCTTCTGATGGACAAAAATCTACAAGATTTTGAGGTGTCGTTCCTGCTGCGATAAAGTCTATGATTTCTCTATAAATAGGTGTGATTTGCATTGTATTATCCTCCTTTATATTATTATACCTCATTTATATACTTTATTTCAAAATCTACATCTTCTGTGATACCCAAATGCACCTGCTTAACATATAGAAACAGATACCGTTTACCCAGATTCACTTCTGCGGTTTTGTCGTTTCTCTGAGTATGATCGTTACCCTGAGTACCAGTATTATCTTGTTAACTGTTATGTTTTCAAGAGGTGCGACTTTACGTTACAATACAACAAATTCCAAATTCTGGTGCGCTTCACGCAAGGCTGCTTCAACTTTTTCAGGTATCTCGGCACGAGCAAAAATGAAACCGAGGTATTTGTCTCCCTCTGGTAAAGGCACGACCTTCCCACCAATAGGAATCGTAATATTAACCTCCTCAATACCGTTGACAGCGCGTGCTTCCTTTTTCCCACGCACATCACCCAATATACCAGCCTTTGGCACAGGAATCATCATCACACCTGCTGCCTGATTCTCTCTGTTAAGAGTATCAATCGGTTGTCCAATTGCATGTCGTATAACCAGTTCTTCCAATGACATCCCAGTACCAAATCGCAACGTGCGTGAACAGAGTCCGCCAATCGTCCGCGCAGCAATTTCAATGAGATGCGCTCCCTTTTCGTTATAGCGCAATTCTGCATGCACGGGTCCGTGTCGTAATCCAAGCGCAGCAGAAGCCTGTGCTGTGGCGCAATGCAGCTCGTCTTGAATTTCTGCTGACAAACGCGAAGGCGTGATGTATAAAGTCTCCTCAAAATATGGACCCTCAAGTGGATCAGGTTTATCAAATAGGGCAAGTGTTTTGAGTTCTCCACTTATGAGGATACCCTCTAATGCTACTTCTATCCCCGGAATATATTTCTCAACGATAAGATGTTGGAATGTCTCTTTGTTAGTGTCTGTGCCTTTAGCCTCCTTTACGGAATGGAGGAGTTTGGTTATACGGGTAACTGCTTCAGTAAGTTGAATTGGGTTATCTGCTCTGATTACACCACGGCTTGCAGAGAGTGACAATGGTTTGATCACACAAGGAAAGTCTATTTGTGTGCTTATTTTGGTAATGTCGTCGTGGATAGAAAAGCGTTTATATTTCGGAACAGGTATACCTTGTTCCGACATAGTTTTCCGTAAAAGGTACTTATCACGTGTTGCTTTTGCTGAGGATATTGGGTTATGCGGAAGTCCGAGTGCTACAGATGCAGTTGTCGCGAGAATTGTGGTGTCATCATCAACTCCAACGATTGCTGCTATTGGTTTTGTAGATGCAAATTTGGTGATGATGTGTGTGGCAGTCGTTGGATCTCGGAAGTCAAGTACTAACGTATCTGTTGGTGAGAGGTCAGCAGTTGTTGCAGGTTCCTCTGAGGCAATAACGACCTCTACATCAAGTTTTTGTGCTGCATTAAGAAAGTCTGTTGCGCGGTAGGTGCGTGTCGGAAGGAGAAGAAGGACTCGCGGTTTTTCAGAGGGTTGTACCGACATGATGAGACCAATAGATTGTAGGTCGGATTTATCATAAGCAAAACCCAACCTACAAAATTAGTAACGTTAACGTGAGTTCGATTAATAAATAGTATTGTGTGCCAGAAGTTGATCTCTTTGTTATGCTGATATTTACATAACTGAAAGTTCTAAAGATTCAGAGTTTTCAGAGTCAAGAGGAAAACGGCTTAATTTATTCATGTACCACAAACCTATATACCACCTGGTATTACGGGGTAATTATGACTTAT
>JAJDWI010000014.1 GCA_022825665.1 Candidatus Poribacteria bacterium | reverse complement strand
AATAAAAAAGTCGTGAATTTCACAGAAAAGTGATACAATAGCCATCGGAGAACTCCTTTTACTGAAGGTGTAATTACTTCATTATATCAAAGGGGTTCTCTTAAATCATACACTTATTTATTTCCGAACTCACGTTAAATTTACATATTCATAGGAATTGAATTTATATCTATTTCGATATGCAAATAATATTATCATGGTACCATCATGTTTTCAAGTATTTAGACTGTTGAACTGTTGTCATACGGTATTGATTAAGATATAATATGTAAAGAATTCAACACAACCGAAATCCAGCAAAAACACTTTTACATAATGAGGACTTACGCACAAACGGTAGGCGCGCTTTGTAAGCGCGCATGAAACCCGCAAATCTCTTGAAAATCACGACATTTTAGGCATAATTTTTTAAGAAACGTGAGAATTGCGTAAGTCCTACATAATTTATGAATATACCAGATATAGAAAAAGGACTAATATGAAAAAATCTTCAAGTTACGACGAATTACAGACTCATGTCCGAGAACTTAAAACCCCTGCAATAGAGACTTGGGAGAATAAATATAGCGATAGAAATTATACAATTGAAATTACCAATCTGGAATTTACTGCTGTCTGTCCAAAAACAGGGTTACCTGATTATGCTACAATCTGTATAACTTATATTCCGGATATGCATTGTGTTGAACTCAAGTCTTTAAAGGAGTATTTTGTATTCTTCAGGGATGTTGGGATATTTCATGAACACGTTGTCAATAAAGTTCTTGAGGATTTTATAAATGCATGTCAACCAAGATCTGCCGAAGTAACAGGTGATTTCAACATTCGAGGTGGAATGAAGACAATCGTAAGTGCAAAATATGAGAAGAATAATTGAGAAACAAACAGAATTTTCTCGGAATTTAATTTAGAAAATTGGGACTGAACGTCCAATTCGAGCAGATTCGTAAAGAGCATCAAAAATCTTCGCAACTTTCAACACCTCTTCTGCTGGAACAGGAGAAGGTAAATCCTTTCTTATAGCAGTATGAAACGACTCAAACTCACCAGGTAATCCTTTGAGCAATTCAGGCTCATAATTAACCATCTCGTCCTTTTTATCAAGATATATCTGAAGCGGTTCATAAGTTGCACCTGCTTGGTCTCCCATGAAAAAAGTTCCGCCGATATTTTGAATATGTGATGCCCAAGCCGTTTCTAAGGTTACTGTTAATTCACCTTCAAACTTAATAGTACCCATAGCAAAATCTTCCACTTCAAAATCATCTGGATTCCACTTACCCCATGGATTAATAACATCAGCTCTATCACCAAATTTCTTGGCAGTCATTCCAAATGCTTCAATAGGATTAGGACAGCCCATCATCCATAGTAGGACATCAAGTATATGTACACCGATATCAATAAGTGGACCACCACCAGCAATGGCTTTACTTAGAAAAGAAGGTGATGCTGGAACCCCCCGTCGTCGCATTGCCATTGCACGTGCATAGTATACATCACCAAAAAAACCTTCATCGTGGAGTTTTCTGAGTGTCCGTGCACCAGCCCCGAATCTTGATTGTAACCCAATCTGTAACACTTTCCCACTTGCTTTTTGTGCATCTACCATTGCCTGTCCGTCTATGGCATTTGCTGCAATAGGTTTCTCACATATAACATGTTTTCCAGCATTCAGTGCAGCAATTGTCGGTCCAGCATGGAAGTTGTTGGGTGTGCATACACTGACTGCATCAAGTTCATCCATCTCCACCATCTTTTCGTAATCAGTAAAGACATTTGGTATGTCATGTTTCTTAGCAAAAGCTTTTGCTCGAGATTTGTCTATATCACATGCAGCAATGATTGAGACATCTTTTACACTATTATGTCCAGGGAGATGTTTTCCTCCTGCAATGCCACCACATCCAACAATGCCTACTTTTATTTTTTTCATTATTATTCCTTTCATCAGACATAATTTTTCCTATTTCATCAACGACTAACATCAACGACTAAATTGTAACGACTTGTGGTTCTTGCTCTATACTTAGGTTGTGTTCTGTTGCCCATTGTGCTGCAGCACCACCTCCACCACCGAGAAATTGTTTACCAAGGTCATCAACATTTTGAAGCACATCATCGTCAGGTTGTTGTTTGTCATTATAATACAATAGATAACCTTCCGGTTTGAGCCAGGCGTAGTGATAACCGTAAATAACAAGTTTGGCAGTCTGATCTGTATAGTTTTGTCCAGTGGCGTGGTAGATACGGTTTTCAAAGAAATATGCATCACCTGCACGAAGAAGTGGTTCAGCATAAGGTTCTATGGGATCAATTTCTCCTTCGGGTATTTCTAACGGTTTTCCCGATACATGACTTTTTGGAACAAATAAAGTTGCACCTGAGTCTGGTACATGGCAATCGGTTAGACAGTATGCGACCTTAAGTCCGACGCGTGGACAATTTTTATGTCCAAGATCTAAATGTAAACCAACGTCTCGGTGCCAACCGCGATTCTCAGGTAACTCTTTTGGCTGTGGGTTTTTGTATAATAGGGCAGTATTCGTAATGTGTAGATTTGTACCGAGAAGTTGAATGACTAAAGGAATTGCTTTTGTCTGTGAAGTTAATTCAGCAAAGGCAGATTCCTGAACTAATCCATCCCTGATATGTACATACTGTGCATCCGTATCACGTGAATCCACAATACGATCACCTGCTTCTATCAACCGAGTAATCATATCTTCATCAAGTACAGACCGAACAATGAAAAATCCATTTTCTTCAAATTCCTGCCGTTGGGTATCTGTTAACTGGACGAATTCCATGAAATACACTCCTTCTCTATTCTAATTGGTGTATGATCTGGGTTGTTTGGACATAATATCATAAATAAAAATTGATGTCTACAATATAACCATTAACAGAATCAAAAGACTTGCAATAATCAGGTGTGTATAGTATAATCATTTTAATCTATTTTACAGATTTCATAAGATATTATCCTACAGATTTTCAAATGCTAATAGGCATTTTACTGCAATCATAATATAACAAATGAATATACATGAATACCAAGCCAAAGAGATGTTAGAATCTTTTGGAGTTAAGACATTAACTGGAAGTGTGGCAGAAACTCCAGAAGAAGCTGCAACTGTCGCATCTGAAATTAATGCTTCAAAATTTGTCGTCAAAGCACAAATCCATGCAGGTGGACGAGGAAAAGGAGGCGGAGTCAAACTTGCAAACTCCATCTCAGAAGTTAAGCAACTTGCTGAATCTATGATTGGAATGCAACTTGTGACACCACAGACCGGTTCGGAGGGAAAGCTTGTCAGAAAAGTTCTCATTGTAGAAGCAGCAGATATTCAGAAAGAGTTTTACCTTGCAATTCTGCTTGACAGGGAGACTTCACAACTCACGCTAATTGGCAGCGAAGAGGGAGGTATGGATATTGAGGAAGTTGCTGCAAAAACACCAGAAAAGATTATTAGAACACAGATTCATCCTGCTTTTGGTTTAACCGAATTTCAAGCACGCGAATTTGCTTACGAATTAATTACTGATCCTTCATACCGTCAACTCATACCAAATGGAATAGCGTTAATCATGTCGCTATACAATGCCTTTGTTGAATGTGATTGTTCATTGATAGAAATTAATCCATTGACAATAGTTGGAGAAGGAGAAAACTTGGATATTGTCGCACTGGATTCTAAAGTTAACATCGACGACAACTCCATCTGGCGACACTCTGAAATTGCTGAAATGCGCGATCCTCATGAAGAAGACCCAAGTGAATTAGAGGCAAGTGAATCCGGACTGAGTTATATCCGTCTTGATGGAAATATAGGTTGTATGGTGAATGGTGCAGGACTTGCAATGGCAACGATGGATATAATTAAGCAAAAAGGAGGTGAACCTGCTAACTTCCTTGATGTTGGGGGTGGAGCATCAGTTGAGGCGGTCGCACACGCTTTCCGACTTATTCTTGCTGACGAAAATGTAAAAGCAGTTCTTGTCAATATATTCGGAGGGATCATGAAATGTGATACGATCGCGACGGGTATCGTTGAAGCAGCAAAACAGGTCAAACTCAATGTTCCGCTTGTTGTTCGGTTAGAAGGGACAAATGTTGAACTTGGAAAACAGATTATTGCTGAATCCGACTTGAACCTACAACTTGCAGAAGGACTTTCTGAAGCGGCAGAACTTGCAGTGAAGGCAGCAAACATAGTTTAAAGGACACTCTTGAACAAACAAGACAATACACGAACTCGATCTGACCAGATTACTTTACCTCATCAAAGGTTTGACATCGTAGCAAAAGATCCTTTTTATAACTTTCCAGATGATATGCTCAGTTTTCTTATGGGTAGCAAAGAGTTCGAGTTTGTTGAACATGTTGATACCAACTTAACCACTGTTCAAATTCGTAACATGGACATATTGATTAAGGTGCGACATGATGAGAAACCTGTATTAGTCCATTGTGAAATCCAGACAGATGATAGTGTAAATCCTAACATGGTTCGACGTAATGTTGGATATCTCGGTAGATGCTTTGAACGGTATGGATTACCAATTTATTCTTATGTGCTATACCTGCGGTCAGCTGCTGGTATAAGAGATCCTGGAGGGTATATCCAAGATATTCCTGGACACCGTTTTATTGTTGAGTACCAGGTAATTCGTTTGAATGAAATTGATGGTGAAACATTTCTTCAGAATAGACAACCAGGTATGATGCCATTCACTCCATTGATGAAATCCCCTGTGGGTATGTCAAGTATTGAATGGACTACACAATGTGTTGATGTGACGAGGACATTGGCAGTTGACACTTCAACCCGAAATAATCTGCTGGTTGAGTTATGGGTTATGAGTGGTTTGAGACATGAACGTCAAGACTTACTACAAACTCTATCGGAGGATATTGTGAATAATTCAACAGTATATGAAATGATTATAGAACGCGGTATGGAACAAGGTATGGAACAAGGTATGGAACGCGGCATGGAACAAGGTATTGAACAAGGAACAAAAGATGGAATAATTGAATCTATTTTGGTGCTTCTTGATAAGCGTTTTGAGATGAATACTACTCCTGTTTTAACACCATTACTTGAAACTATAGACGATTTACAACAAGTCAAACAACTATTTGAAGAAGCATTAGATGTTGAACACTTAGAAGATTTCATTCGTTCGGTTCAAAATAAACAAAATGGTGCGAAATAATATTGTGTGAAGAATTTTCGACTACACAACAAAATTATAAATAAGTTTTAACAGATATTAAAATGGAAAAGTTTGAATTAGCAGATATAAATGTTGCAGGAAAACGGGTTCTTGTCCGTGTAGATTTTAATGTCCCATTACAGGACGGTAAGATTACGGATGAAACCCGCATCACTGCTGCTTTGCCCACTATATTAGACCTTATTCACCGAAATGCAAAGATAATCCTAATCACTCACTTAGGTAGACCAACAGTAGGTTCAGCTACTGATCGTGAGAAACTTTCAACTGCACCGATTGCTATAGCTTTAAGCCAAAAACTTGGAATACGCGTTTCACATGTTAACGATTGTATTGGTGATGATGTACAAAGTGCTGTGGAGTCATTGGAGGATGGTGAAATACTCCTATTGGAAAACGTTCGGTTCTATGCTGAGGAAACAAACAACGATCCAAAATTTGCCCAGCAGCTTGCCTCAATTGCAGATGTTTATGTCAATGATGCCTTCGGTACTGCACATCGTGCACATGCCTCTACAGAAGGAATAACGCATCACTTAGCGACTTGTGTCGCTGGAACACTCATGGCACGTGAGATACATTACCTTAGTATGACACTTGAAAACCCTTCACGTCCTTACATAGCAATCCTCGGTGGTGCAAAGATTTCAGACAAAATCACATTGATTGAGAACCTATTAGGGAAGGTTGACAATCTACTCATCGGTGGGGGTATGGCTTACACGTTCCTTTCTGCTATGGGTGTTTCAATAGGCAACTCACTTGTTGAAACCGAGAAACTTGATGTGGCTTCATCTCTTATTAAGAAAAAAGGATTTTCTGATACCGTTCTCCTCCCGGCGGATCATGTTGTTGGAGAGTCGTTTGATCCTGAAACAGAATCACAAGTAATTGATAGCGTATCTGTTCCAGACGGTTGGCAAGGATTAGACATTGGACCCAAAACTGTCGCAGCATTTGGTGAACGGATCGCTTCAGCAAAAACAGTAGTATGGAATGGTCCTTTAGGAGTGTATGAGTTTGAAAAGTTTGCGCAAGGAACAATTGCAGTTGCCGAACAGATCGCTGCCTCCGAAGCGATAAGTATCATCGGTGGTGGTGATTGTGTTGCAGCAATACAACAAGCTGGTGTTGCGGATAGGATAACACATGTGTCTACTGGTGGCGGTGCATCATTGGAGTTTTTAGAAGGCAAACCCTTACCCGGTATCACAGCATTAACTGATAAATAACTGAAAGATAATTATGTTTGATAAAATAACACCTCGTAGTGAAGATTACTCAAAATGGTATACACAAGTCATCCGTCAAGCAGAGATGGCAGACTATGCACCCGTTCGCGGATGTATGGTAGTACGTCCTTACGGCTACGCACTCTGGGAAAACGTGAAGGAACAACTGGATATCCGCTTCAAAGCAACAGGACACCAAAACGCTGCCTTTCCGCTTTTCATTCCGATGAGTTTCATTGAAAAAGAAGCGGAACATGTTGAGGGTTTCAAACCCGAACTCGCAGTCGTAACACATGGTGGTGGTAAAAAGTTGGAAGAACCGCTTGTTGTCCGTCCTACCTCTGAAACCATCATCGGTTATATGTATAGTCAATGGATACAATCCTATCGTGATCTCCCCGTGCTTATCAATCAATGGGCAAATGTGGTTCGTTGGGAGTTGCGTCCGCGTCTTTTCCTCAGAACAATGGAGTTTTTCTGGCAAGAGGGACATACTGCACATGCAACACATGAAGAAGCAGTGGAAGAAACACTCCGCATCCTTGACATCTACACCGATTTTGCAGTCAACGAAGCAGCAATACCGGTTATCCCTGGTCGTAAGAGCGATAGCGAAAAGTTTCCCGGTGCCTTAACCTCATACACAATTGAGGCAATGATGGGTGATAAACGCGCGCTTCAAGCAGGCACATCGCACGATCTCGGACAAAACTTTGCCAAAGTCTTTGATATACAATATCTTGATGCTAACCAGAAACAACAGCACTGTTGGACAACCAGTTGGGGTGTTAGCACTCGTATGATTGGTGCAATTATCATGACACATGGGGACGACCAAGGATTAGTTCTCCCACCAAGACTTGCCCCCACACAGCTTGTTATAGTACCGATTATTCCAAAAAATAACGATGAAGCAAGGCAGGTCGTGACGCAAAATGTTGCCGATATCTGTGAAACATTAGGCGATATCAGATACCATGTTGATGACCGATATGAGTATTCACCCGGTTGGCGTTTCAATGAATGGGAACTCAAAGGGGTGCCATTGAGAATAGAAATCGGTCCCCGCGATATTGAAAATGAGCAAGTCGTCTTTGCAAGAAGAGATATTCCGGGTAAGGAAGGTAAATCATTTATCCCAATTGCCAATGTAGCAGAAACAGCAACGCAGATGCTTGAAACGATTCAATCGGATATGCTCAAACGTGCTACAGAATTCCGAGATGCAAACACCTTTGAACCGACAGATTATGATGAATTTAAGGGGATTGTTGAAATCGGGTTTGCACGTGCATGGTGGTGTGGAAACGAGGCGTGTGAAGATAAAGTCAAAGAAGAGACACAAGCAACTATCCGATGTATACCGATGGAACAGCCGGGTGGGGATGGTGCGTGTATTGTCTGCGGCACACAAGCGGAAGAGATAACTATATTTGCACGGGCTTACTAATGTATGTCAAAACATACAAGGCAGGAAAATGTCATGGTAGATGTTACCAAAAATGAAATTCTTAGCATTCTAAAAAACTTGACCGATCAAAAAGAAAGGACTGATAGAGAATTAGTTAAAATTGAGTCGCGCCTTGAAAATCGGATTATAGAAGTAAAATCGGATCCTAATGGTGTTATTATGCAGGTCAGAACATATCTTAAAAAATGCTTCAGAAATTTCAGAATAAACCTAAAAAATGACATTAAAGAGATAAGAAATACTTTACGGACAATGACAAATCTCCTTATAATCTGTAACATTGGAGTTTTTGCTGTAATTATTCCTTTAACTCTGTATATGATCTTACAAATAATAGAAAAAATACACAGAAAAGACAAAGAAATTTGCCCAAGACATGGCAAAACGATACGGTTGGGATTCATGGATTGAAATAAATGTGAATCAGGAACATTACTGATCATCGTGATTTTGATTGTATTCCAATGATGTGACAGTGTGGACAGACATGTATTGTCTGCGGTACATAAACAAGAGAGATAACAATTTTTGCTCGGGCTTACTAACATATCGCAAGTTCTATCCCGAAGAATAACATACTCGTATTCTATCTTTTCTATTGATTATGTGTTAATTCTAAAGAATTTAGATTGTTTATCATGAATAATATAAGATATATAGACAAAGTAGTGCTGACTGTATTAAGTGTAGTTTGGCTGGGTTGCTTTTTTAGTGGATGCTCACATAATACTCCTTTACTGTTCACCATTTTGGTATTTCTATGTGTCAATACAACGCTACTGATAGTCTGCATAATCTTACTCATCAATATTTTGAAAAAGTAATTTAACTCATAAGTGAATCCTATGGATTTGGGAGGGATACTCACAGAAGAGACATAGAACCTGAATATACCTTCACCATTGAAAGATTTTGGAAGGAGATGAACCCATGTTATACCGTTTGTTTTTGGGATGCTGTATTTTGACACTGGTTATGAGTGTAATAGCTGTAGAAGCCTCTGGTATTGTCGTTGTTGATTTTGCTGACCAATGGACAAAGGTTGATGCATTGCGTCAGACACTGGATGAATTCAAAGTTGAATATGATGATCTTACAAATGACCTTGAAGGAGGACAGTTACAATTTAATGCTGATGATAGAATCTTCTTAATCGGTAGTATGACCACCAACAATGCTGTACTTCACCAAAACCTTGACAAGAATGCACAAGCTATTCAAGATTTCGTTGAAAATGGAGGTATAGTCTGGGAACCGACCCAAGCCGATCAGAACGAAGCGAATGTTGATTGGTTGCCACCTGAATTAAGTTGTGTCCGAAGTGACCGTGATAGCAAAGACTTCAAAATACTTGCTGAAGACCATCAACTTTTTAACGAACCACACCGTATGGATGACAATACGTTCAAAGACTGGGGGTTTCAAAACTGGCCAACTGTTTGGGAAGTCATCGCTTCTCAAAACGGGTTTGATGTGCTGATGGAAAGTTTGAATCAACCTGTAATTATGGAAGCAGAATACGGTAAAGGTAAGTTCCTTATGATGGCAATTGCCCCTGATAAATACCATATTGCTGGAAATGATGACAATACGAAAGATATGGCAGCACTATTCATGGAGAATCTGCTGAACTATGTTGAAGAATTTGCCGATGTCGAAGCGCATGGAAAGCTAACTACGAAATGGGCACATTTAAAGATGTGATACTAATTGAAGACTAATGTAAAGGAATCCTGTGAGTCTATTTCTTTGCAGCAGAATATTTTGATGTTGCATAATCAGACTATGACTATACGCAGATCAATAATATATAAGAAAGACTTAACATGCACTACACATCACAAAAAAATGATTGGTTAGTCCAACCATACACACAACCCGCTACTGTCCAAGAATCAGATAATGGACTAATTCTCTCTAACGGACTTATTCAGCGAAGGTTTGTTACTACGCCAAATTTCGCAACAGTTGATTATACCAATCTAATTTCCGAGACAAGTATTCTCCGCGGTATCAAACCAGAAGCTATTCTCACGATTGACAGGCAGGAATTTGAAGTAGGTGGCTTAAAGGGACAACCAGATTACGCATATCTTGACGATGCGTGGATTGCAGACTTAACCAGTGACGAGAATGCATTTCAATTTCACAAATATCGTATCGGGGAACCTGAGAGTCCGTATCCATGGGAACATAGACGTTCCAATGCATCACCATATCCACCAGAAGGCATGACGCTGACTGTTGAATTCACACCACCATCATCTATTGACTCCCTTCAGGTGTGTGTGCATTATGAATTATATCAAGGTATTCCAGTCCTTTCCAAGCGGATTACTATTAGTAATGAGGGACAAAAACCAATTCAACTGGATTCATTAAGCTGTGAAATCCTTGCTGTCAACGAACAGGAACAACATCGACTACAGGTTGAGAGCGACTATGCATTCAGTGGAATGCAGACAACACAATGGGGACCAGATGAAGAATACTTAACGCAAATTGATTACCGTTATCAGATGCCGCTGTTGATGACAAGTCATTATCCACTGGGTCCAGGTGTACTTCTAAAACCGGGGGATACTTTCAAAAGTTTTCGCACTTTTGAGATTCTTCATGACAGTGATGAACGTGAGAGAAAAGGACTTGCTCGACGTAAGATGTATCGCACAGTCGCACCACAGGTCACGGAAAATCCTATCTTTATGCATGTTCGTAGTGCTGAACCCGATGCTGTCCGTTTGGCGATTGATCAATGCTCGGAAGTCGGATTTGAGATGGTGATTATGACCTTTGGGAGTGGATTCAATATAGAGAGTGAAGACCCAGAGTACATCTCCAGAATGAAAAAATTAGCAGATTATGCACACAGCAAAGGGATACGAATCGGTGGCTATACATTGATGTGTGCTTCACGGGGTGTGGGTGAAGAGTTTAACTGTATAGACCCAGAAACAGGTAAACCCGGCAGTAAGTTCGGACAAAGTGCTTGTCTTGCGAGTAGTTGGGGTGATGGTTATGTCAAACGTGTGTTGAATTTCATGGATGCAACGGGTATGGATATCATTGAAACTGATGGACCATATCACGGTGATGTCTGTGCTTCAACGAAACATGAACACCATAACGGATTGGAAGATTCGCAGCTGCGACAGTGGGAAGTGTGCGTGAATTTCTACCACGAATGTAGAAAACGCGGAATTCATATCAATTCACCAGATTGGTATTATCTTAACGGCTCAAATAAATGCGGTATGGGTTACCGAGAAACAAATTTTAGCTTACCTCGTGAACGACAAATACTTATTGCCCGACAAAATATCTACGATGCCACCTACGAAAAGACACCAAGTATGGGATGGATGTTCGTTCCTTTGGTAGAATACCATGGTGGTGGACAAGCAGCAACATTTGAACCATTGTGTGAACATCTTGAGGATTACGAATCGCACCTTGCACAGAACTTTGGTAGTGGTGTAATTGCATGCTATCGCGGTCCCAGACTTTATGATACTGATGAAACAAAAACTGTAGTCAAGAAATGGGTTGACTTCTTCAAAAAGTATCGTGAAATATTGGAGTCTGACATAATCCACGTGCGAAGACCAGATGGACGATCCATTGATTGCATACTTCACGTTAACCCACAACTCAATCCTTGTGGACTCGCGATGCTCTATAATCCTACACAGAATAAACAAGAGACAACTTTAAAATTACCACTTTATTATACAGGATTGTCTGATACTGCCAACATTCGTGAAAAAGAAGGAGAACCTAAAAGGTACAATATTGACCGATACTACAACATTGAGATTCCAATTAAAATGGAAGCAAAAAGTGTTAGTTATCTCGTTATTGAATAAGGAAAAATGAGTATACTTGTAAACAAAGACACAAAAGTAATAGTTCAAGGCATAACAGGACGCTCCGGACGTTTTCACACAGAACAGTGTGTGGATTACGGGACGCAAGTTGTTGCTGGTGCTGTCCCAGGTAAAGGTGGAACTGATGTCAACGGTATCCCTGTATTTGACACCGTATCAGAAGGAGTAGAAGAAACAGGTGCTGATACCTCACTGATTTTTGTTCCTGCGCGTTTCAACGCAGCAGACTCAATTATGGAAGCTGCGGATGCTGGAATAGAACTCATAATATGCATTTCCGAACATATTCCTGTGCTTGATATGGTAAAAGCAAAAGCTTATGTGAAGGAAAAACAGACTCGGTTAATCGGACCAAACTGTCCGGGAATCATCACACCCAGTGAATGTAAAATTGGTGTGATGCCAGCGTTTGCCTATTCTCCTGGGAATGTCGGTATTGTCTCTCGAAGTGGAACACTAACTTATGAAGCAGCCTATCAACTCAAGCAACTCAATATTGGTCAATCCACCTGTGTTGGTATCGGTGGTGACCCTGTAATTGGAACTAACTTCGTAGATGTTCTCAAACTTTTTGAGGAAGACGATGACACGCATGCAGTTGTTTTAATTGGGGAAATTGGGGGTACAGCAGAAGAAACAGCAGCTCAATTTGTCAAAAACGAAATGATGAAACCTGTGGTCGGTTTTATTGCTGGACAAACCGCACCTCCTGGCAAACGGATGGGACATGCAGGAGCAATCATATCTGGCGGAAAAGGTACAGCTGCAGATAAAATAGCATCACTCAAAGATGCAGGAATTGCTGTTGCAGACGATCTCACCACAATCGGGGAAACCGTAGCAGAAGTATTGGCATAAACAATGAAAAAAGACATCACCTATCTTTACAAGAAGAAAGATAAACAGCAACCTATCACAGTGTTAACCTGCTACGATTATCCTACCGCTTGTATGCAAGACGAAGCAGGGATAGATATTGTGTTTGTAGGTGATAGTGTCGGAACAAATATCCTCGGATACAAAAGCGAGATGGAGGTGACGATGGCAGATATGCTACATCATCTCAAAGCAGTCCGACGTGGTGTGACGAATGCTTATCTCCTCATTGACATGCCTTATGCATCTGACCGTAATGAAAAGCAAGCAGTTGCCAATGCCAATCTCTTCTTAGACAACGGTGCTGATGGGGTAAAACTGGAGGGTGGTATTGAAAAAGTACCGATTGTTACGGCTCTATCCGATCAAGGGATAGAAGTTTGTACACACATTGGACACAATCCGCAAATCCACGGCACTAAAGCATCAACGCACGGCAAAACGGTGTCCAAAGCCAAGGAACTCATTCAAACCGCATCGGCACTCGCAGATGCAGGCGCGAAATTTATCGTGCTTGAAAAAATCACTGAGGAGATTAGTCAAATCATTACGGATACGATTGACATTCCAACCATCGGTATTGGTGCTGGTAGATTTTGTGATGGACAAGTACTCGTTATCAACGATATTTTAGGGTTAGGGATACCTTTCAAACACGCCAAACGTTATCAAGATTACAACCAACTCACCTTACAGGCAATTTGTGAATACAAACAAGAAGTAGAAAACGGCAGTTTTCCAACAGATGCTAACGTGGTACACATCGCTACTGATAAATTAAAGCGTGTTCATAAGTGGATAGAATCAGAACGGTGATACCCAACTCTTATGTATGAAACCGTAAGTCTGTCTGTGGGATGTGAAACCAGATGAATACCATGCGCGTATTCTGCGTTGGTTTGGAGTACAAAACGTTTTACCCAGATGCGTCACGTTCACTTTTCAAATTCCCATAACAATACAGTACCGTCCGCACTGCTACTTGCGATGATGTTTCCATCCGGACTAAACGAGACACTTCTAACAGATTTTACATGTCCTGAAAGCGTGCGGATATGTTCTCCAGTTTTCACATCCCACAGACGGATGGTTTCGTCTCTGCTGCCACTTGCAATGGTCATGCCGTTTGGACTAAACGCCACCCCCGAGACATCCTTCGTATGTCCCGTTAATGTGAGTAGATGTGTACTTGTATATGTGTTCCATAGACGGATTGTATCATCTCTGCTTCCACTTGCGATGATGTTTCCATCCGGACTAAACGCTACACTATTGACCTGATCTGTGTGTCCTGATAGTGTGCGGATATGTTCTCCAGTTTTCACATCCCATAGACGAATAGTATCATCTCTGCTTCCACTTGCGATGATGTTTCCATCCGGACTAAACGCTACGCTATAAACATCACCTGTATGTCCCGATAGTGTTAGTAGGTGTTCGCCTGATTCCACCTTCCACAGACGGATAGTTTCGTCTGCAGTTCCACTTGCGATGATGTTTCCATTCGGACTAAACATCACACTATAGACCGTTGCCCTATTCTTGACCATAGGGTTATCCCCTGAAAGTGTGCGAAGGTGTGTTCCATCGTGAGTGTTCCACAGACGGATGGTATCGAATCTATTAATGCCGTCTGCGACAGCACTGGCACTTGCGATCGTGTTCCCATCTGGACTAAACGAGACACTGGTAACATCACTTCCATGTCCATCCCCAAGTCCTCCATGCCCTCCCGAAAGCGTGCGTAGGTGTTTGCCAGTGTGTGTGTCCCACAGGCGGGTATTACAAGCCCCACTTGGACTTGCGATGATGTTTCCATCCGGACTAAAGGACACGCTTCCTACCCCGGGTGTATGTCCGGATATTGTACGTATATTTTCACCAGTGTGGGCATGTTGCATACGGATAGTGTTATCAGAACTTGCACTTGCAATTATAGTGCTATCTGGACTAAACGCCACACAATAGACTCCACCCGTATGTCCTGATAGTTTGCGAAGATGTGTTCCTGTATGTACGTGCCACAAACGGATGTAACTGAAATTCCTACAGGAACCTGTAATGATGTGTCCATCTGGACTAAATGCCACACTGTTTACATCACCTGAATACTCCTTTAGTGTGTGGAGTAGTGTGCCATCGTGGGTGTTCCATAGACGTATGTCGTTGTCACCACCGCCACTACCTATGATGCGTCCATCTGGACTAAATGCCACACATAAGACATCCTGCGTATGTCCTGATAATGTTTGGAACTGTTCACCTGTAGTCACATCCCATAGACAGATGGTATCGTCCGCACCGCCACTACCTATGATGCGTCCATTTGGACTGAATGCCACGGATAAGACATCCTGCGTATGTCCTAATAATGTTCGGAACTGTTCACCTGTAGTCACATCCCATAGACAGATGGTATCGTCCGCACCGCCACTTACGATTGTTGTACCATCCGGGCTAAACGCCACACTTCTGGGACGATGCTTATGCTCCAATAGTTTGCGGATATGTTTTCCCGTGTCCACATCCCATAGACGGATAGTATCGTCACCTGCACTTACGATGATGCGTCCATCCGGGCTAAACGCCACACTGAGCACCTCACTCGAATGCCCTGTGAATAAATTAAGTTCTACACCTGTCTGTGAATTGTAGACCCAAATACCAATTGTACTGGCAACTGCAAGTTTGGTACCATCGGGAGAGTAGATAAGTCTGTTTATCTCTCCTTTACCGATCCGTGCCTTTGCACCTATGGGCAATTCCCATTGGGTAACATCTTTTATAATTTTCTCTTTTTTCACCTCTTCAACTGCTGCAGAAGCACCTTTAGGTTGCTGTTCAGCGTTTTTATTTTTATTTTGTGTATTGACACTCCTAACTTGAGTTCGTATATCTGGTTTAGATTCCATGTTAGCGACTATTGGCGAGTCAACGATCTTAACCAACATCTCTGCATTTGCATCTAAACTATAGGGTTGTTGGAAACGAGTTAAAAACTTATTATTTCCAAATCCAAGCATTAGTAACACAACTACCAACGTAGAAGCAGCGACTGCCCATGGGACTACTGGCTTCCCGTTGGAAGGTGCAGCAGGTTTCATACGTGAAATCTCGCGCATGATGTTTTCTGTCAGATACGGTGAAATTTTGAAATTATCTAACGCCTCTCTTATAATTACTTCTTCCTTTTGTAGTCGCTGTTTTGCGCGGTGTAGTCGACTCTTAATTGTATTTGTTGATACACCTAAAAATGCTCCGATCTCTGAACTCGACATATCTCCGAAATAATGCAACGTCATGACAGTGCGATCACTTTCCTCAAGCTTTGCAAGCAAGTTTTTAACGACATCCTGTTGTGTTTCTAATCTGATTCGTTCATTTTCTTCAAGAATATACTCAGAATAAGTCGTTTTGTCATGCTGTGCAACATCCTTTTCATCCAGCAACTGCTTACGTAAAGACTTTTTACGCAACCACTCTCTACATCGGTTAGATGCAATCACATATAACCAACTTTCAAAACGCTGCGGATTCTTTAGTGAATCTAATTTCTGATACGCTGTTAAAAAAGTATCTTGTGTTATCTCTTCGGCAATGTGAAAATCACCGATTTTTTTCCACACGAGAGCGTGTACCTGCTTCTGATATTTTCTCACAAGATCCGAGAAAGCAGCATCATCACCATCAAGAATACGGTGAATTAATTCTGTGTCGTTGTTTTTCATGGATCACCTCCGATTTCACCTATAATGATGTCATGAGGTGATGAAATGGGTGCATATTTCTAAACATAAGGGAGGATGTAGTTAATTGGGTTAGATATATTCTGAACAACTCACAAGATTTCTCCTATTGTTCAGAATCCTTGAGAATTTCATTCCAATCCCATATAAGTATTGTGCCATCTTGCCCCGTACTGACAAGTGTTTTACCATCGGGAGAGAATATTAACGTCTCAACTGGTTCTGAATGTCCATCAAGTGTGGTGAGTTTGTCCCCAGATTCAACATCCCATATTTCAATTCCACCGTTCCTTATTCCAGCAACAAGGACAGTACTATCTGGCGCAAAAACTAATGATTCAACACTACTGCTAAATTCTCTCAGGAGAGTCAGTTTACTACCTCCCATCACTCGTATTCCTTTATTACTTCCTATGGCAAGAAGAAGTCCATTTGAAGAGAAAGACAATGCTGCAATAGATTCCCGCTGAGTCTGAGCTGATAGCGTAGTTATCACAGTGCCAGTTTCCACTGACCACATCTCAACATGTCCTTGGTCAGATCCACTGACAAGTTTCTCTCCATCTGGTGAGAACACCAAAGCACGTATCATACGGAGTGGAAGTATGTCGTCGAGGATAACTCCAGGTGGAAATATCAAAACACCGTTTTTATCTAACTGAACTTTATCTGATAGTGGGTTATTGATAACTGCTCCTGTTTCCGTATTCCAAACACTAACTTTTCCGAAACTGCCGAAGGCTACAGTTTTACCATCAGGTGAAAAAGCAGTGGCATCAAGCATACCTCCTGTCACCAAGCTTGCCAACTCACGTCTTGTCTGAACATCAGTCAAACGTAACAACCCATCTGGTCTTGTATTGCCAAAATAGGTTGCAACACTTTTATTAAAAAATATATCTCCATCTGCACTTAAACTTATAAGCTTAGTTCCATCAGATGAAAAAGCTAATCCAGATAAAAAGTCCTGATTTCTTTTCGTTTGGATCTCAGATTTCAGCATTGTTTTCAGATTCCATAAAAAAATAATACCATTTACTGACACAGAAGCAAGTGTGTTGTTATCTTCAATGAATGCTATTGCTTTCATCCATTCTGTATGTCCTGTAAGATGAGTTGGTAATGTATGACCAGTTTCTACATTCCAGAATTTTATCGTACCGTCTGCACTTCCACTGGCAAGCGTTGTGCCATCCGGTGAAAAAGTTAAGGCACTAATACTTTTGTTGTGTCCTGTGAAAGTTCTGATATACTCACCTGTGGTAGTATCCCATAACTGTATAGTCTTATCAGTACTCCCGCTTGCAAGCATTTGTCCATCTTGCGAAAATGCTAATGCGTTAATCCAACCTGTATGCTTACGGAGTGTGATTGGTTCATCATTGCTGTTGGTATTCCATAATAATGCAATTGTATCATTACTCCCAATAGCAAGTTGTCCACCATCAGGTGAAAATTCCAAAGCTAATATGTGTTCTTCCTCCCTCAAATGCCTGGGTTCTTGTTTATCACCAAACAGTCGTTTTGAGAGTCTTCTGAAGGTGGAAAGCTTATATATCTGTCCGTTGAGGGTGGATAAGTTTTCACCGGTAGCCGTGTCCCATAACTCAATCTTTCCTCCTTTTAGACCGACTGCAAATTTATCGTATGTCAGCGCATAGGGTTCAGGAAGACTTCTTCTCTTTATCTTTTCCCAAGATCGTTCTTCGATCATCTTCATATTTCCATTTTTGGTCTCAATATCCAACTGGTTAATTGAGTCACCCCAATTTCCTAAACTGATAAGGGTTTTACCGTCTTTAGAAAACAGCAATTCAGATGCAGGTAGATAGTCGCCAGTGAGAGACACTCTCTGACCAGTAGCTACTTCCCAAAGTGTAAGTTCGGTTCCTCTAAATTTACCACCTGACCCATACCTACCACCACCATTAACAAGGAATCGTCCATCATGAGAAAATGCTATGGATTGACACATACCAGGGAACATTGTCACTTCTTTTCCTGTTTTCACATCGTAAATCCACATACCTATATTACTCCCTACTGCAAATTTGGAACCGTCAGGTGAATATTGTAGTACATTAATTCCCCCTTTTCCAAGACGTGCTTTCGCTGCTTTAGGCAATTCCCATTGTGTATAATCACTTGCTATTTCATCAGATTGCACCTCTCCAACTTTTACATCTGAATCATTAGGTAACTGTTTAGGTTTATTGATTACATCCTGCGCATTTGCACTTCCAACTTGAGTTCGTATATCTGGTTTAGATTCAAAGTTTGCAACTATGGGGGCATCTATAATATCAACCGTCATCTCTGCATTGGCATCTAAACTATAAGGTTCTTGAAAACGGGTCAAATATCTGCTATTTCCAAATCCAAATATTAGTATCACAACTACTAACGTAGAAGCAGTAGCTACCCATGGTACTACGGGTTTTCCATTGGACGGTGTTGCAGGATTCATACGCGAAATCTCATGCATGATGTTTTCTGTCAGATACGGTGAAATTTGGAAATTGTCTAACGCCTCTCTTATAATGACTTCTTCCTTTTGTAGTCGCTGTTTTGCGCGGTGAAGTCGACTTTTTACAGTATTGGAAGATACACCTAAGAATTCACCTATTTCTGGACACGACATCTCTCCAAAGTAATACAACGTTATGACAGTGCGTTCACTCTCCTCAAGTTTCTCAAGTAATCTCTTTACGACATCCCGTTGGGTTTCTGCAGTAATACGTTCGTTTTCTGAATGCACATACTCGGAATATGTTGCTTTTTCATGTTGTGTAACATCTTTGTCCTCAATCAATTTTTTCCGCAAATACTTATTACGCATCCACGTCCTGCATCGGTTCGCTGCAATCACATAAAGCCAGCTTGAAAAACGCCGCGGTTGCTTCAACGTTCCGAGTTTTTGGTAAGCCTTAAGAAAAGTATCTTGTGTAATTTCTTCAGCTATATGGAAATCACCAATTTTACGCCACACAAGTGCATGAACCTGTTTCTGATATTTCTTCACAAGTTCCTCAAAAGCCGCATCATTGCCATCAAGTATACTGTGAATTAGTTGCGTGTCATTGTTTTTCATAGTTCACCTCCGATTTTGCACTATAAGTGACAACTTGAAGGTGTAAATCGGGTGCAAAATTATGTAAAATGTATACTTACTGATAAGAGAATGGTCATTCAAACACGTATCGTAGTATTATAAAACGTGAATTCGGGATAAGTAACTTTTGGAATCGGTTGAATTCATATTCTAAATTCCGTTGTCATTGTCTTTGGTAAAATAATCCGAATTTTCAGAGTCATTCTTGACTAAATAGGTCATAATAGCCCTGTAAAGCCTTACTAAATATAGATTTGTGGCACATGAAAATTATGTGCAAATTTCCCTCTGACTCTGAAAACTCTGAATCCATAGAACGGCAGTAATGTAAATATGATAAAATAAAAGGGCTCTCATTCTGTCACACAATACTACTCATCAATCGAACTCACGTTATTATATAGGCACAACGTCAGCATACACATAAGTCGGAGGAACGGTATTGCTGCTGTGTATTTTATCATCATCGTCTTTTGATGCAGAAACGATTTCTCTATGAACGATTTCACCCGGTTTCGCTGCAACAGGAGAACTAAACATCGGACCATCAATTACACAAGTATGGAATTCTCCGTTTTCACCGAGTGGGTCAACATCTTCAGGTAGGTCTGCAAGGAGTTCTGCATCAAACCAACGTCCTGCAAAGTCCGCGGGTACTTTTGTAGGGTTGAGAGCTGTGATAATCGCACGCAGACCAGAGTCTATCATTTCTTGTGCAAGTTGTGTGGTATTCTCTCCCCAGACAGGAAAAATCGGTGTAAATCCTGTTCCCGTCAGTTTCTCCTCTCGGTAGGCACGAATATCCTCCAAGAATAGATCCCCAAACGCAAAATGCGAAGCGGACAAATCATCTGGTAAGGCTTTTACCTCTGTCAGAAACTTACGCATCGCTTCTTCATATATTTCATTTGAACAAGGATACGGTATCGGTATCTGATATAAAGGCACACCGAGTCTCTCAGCTTGCTTTTTCAATACCCAAGCAGGTGTGGAATGGATAGAGACACGTTCAAATGTCTTCGTGACGGTGGTAAAAATCCCACGTACATCGTATTTTTCTGGCTGTTGACGCAAGTTGTGAAGTGCCCACGCCGAATCTTTCCCTGATGACCAAGATACCAATACGGGTATAGGTTTTGTAATATTTATTTCTTTCGACATATTTATACTTTTCTTTTTTTAGGAACCCAAGATTATCGGAATTGGTGATTTCAAAGTCAGAATATCCTGTTCAGTATCATTACCTTCATTTGATTCGAACAAATACTAAAACTTATAAAAAATCAATAACATTGCAAAGACTAATCCTGGAAATCCTATAATCCTGAAAATCCTGGTTCAGACAATCAGTGTTTCATACACGAGAACATTAGATAGAAGATATTAAAGTGCCAAAAAGTTAGCCAATAGACTTTTTCCTGCAGAGGTCAAAATAGATTCTGGGTGAAACTGAACACCCCAGACTGGTAATGTTTTATGACGGATTCCCATTATTTCGTCCTGATCTGTCCAAGCAGTGATTTCAAGGCAATCTGGTAACGTCTCATTTTTGACAATAAGTGAATGGTAACGCGTCGCTTCAAAGGGATTATCCAAACCCTCAAACAGTTCTTTATTATTATGATGTATCATTGATGTTTTTCCATGCATTAACCGATCCGCACGTACCACTTCACCACCAAACACATCACCAACACACTGGTGTCCAAGACAAACCCCTAAAATCGGTACTTTTCCAGCAAAGGATTTTATGACATCGTTGGATATACCTGCCTCGCGAGGCGTGCATGGACCGGGAGAAATCACAATCCGTTCAGGATTCAATCTATCCAATTCATCTAACCCTATTTTTCGACTGCGATGTACCTCTAATTCCGCACCGAGTTCACCAAGATACTGAACTAAATTGTATGTAAATGAATCGTAATTGTCAATCATCAAAACCATCTTACACCTCCTATAACAACAGACCTTGTTGTGCCATCTCAATAGCAGTGAGCATCGCCCATGCCTTACTTACGGTTTCGTAATACTCATTTTCTGGAACAGAATCAGCCACGACACCACCACCTGCTTGCACATAAGCAGTTCCATCTTTGATTACTGCAGTTCGGATGGTAATTGCTGTATCAGCACTACCAGAGAAACTGAAATACCCAACTGTCCCCCCGTAAGTCCCACGTCGTGTCGGTTCAAGTTCCTCAATTATCTCCATCGCACGTATTTTGGGAGCACCAGAGAGTGTTCCTGCTGGTAAGCATGCACGGATGACATCAAATGCTGTAAGGTCTTCGCGCAACTTCCCAATAACATGAGAAACAATGTGCATTACATGTGAAAACCTTTCTACTATCATCAGATCAGTAACCTCAACGGAATGATATTCACACACTCGTCCAAGATCGTTCCTCCCTAAATCAACAAGCATAACGTGTTCTGCACGTTCCTTCGGATCAGCAAGGAGCTTCTGTTCAAATTCACGATCTTCTTCTTCGGTTTTACCACGAGGAAGTGTTCCAGCAATGGGACGAGTCTGAACTATTCCGTTCTCTACCCGGACCATCATCTCTGGTGATGCACCAACAATGTCAAAAGCATTGCATTTGAGAAAATACATATATGGGGACGGGTTGACAACACGTAATGATCTATATATATCAAACGAGTCTACGGATACTGGACGGCTGAATCGTTGTGAAGGCACAACTTGTATGATGTCTCCTGCAGCAATGTATTCTTTGGCACGTTTTACTGCGTTTTCATATCCAGATTTGGTGAAATTTGAAGGCGGATCTGGTACCGTTTCCGGTAGATTACCTGATCCGTCACCTTTCTGTATTAATTTGGTTGCTTCAATACTTGATGTCAATTGTTCTACCAACGTATCAATTTGTTGAATAGCATCAGCATAAGCAGCGTCAACATCTCCATCAATATGAGCGTTAGCAACAACTTTTATCTGATGATTAACATGATCAAAAATCAAAATTGTTTCAGCTATCATGAAAAAGCAATCGGGTAGTTGCAGTTCATCTTCGGTATCGTCAGGTAATTCTTCTACGAAACGCACCATATCATAACTCATAAAACCAACAGCACCACCGTGGAATTCTGGTAATCCTTCAATACTGGCAGGTTGGTATTTATTCATTATTTCTTCTAAGGCTGTCAATGGATCTTCATATTCCATAGACACCTTTTCATTCTTTGCCACATATTCAATGGTAACTTTGTGTCCTTTGCTCTGGAAAAGAACAGATGGTTGACTACCTATAAATGAGTATCGTGCAACCTTTTCACCACCTTCAACACTCTCTAACAGGAACGCATAATCATTTGGCAACAACTTATAGAAAGCAGACACTGGTGTTTCCATATCTGCCAGAATCGGTCGATATACAGGAATTGTGTTCCCTATTTTCGCTTTCTCCCGAAATTCTTCCAACGTTGGATAATACATTTGTAACTCCTATTCATATCTTTAGTATCAAATCACTTCATTAGTTCACATTTTGTAAAAAACAATTATTCTGTAGTTATATAATGAGAAATGTGAAATGGCAATTCAATGACTGATACATTGATATGATAGTCGTATTATAAACAATCCTAATATACTGTATCAGCATCAAATATCTTTTCACCAATCTCTCGTGTTGACTCACCGTCGGAGGAAACTTCGCGAAAAAAGCAAGATCGAAAGCCTGTATGGCATGCTGCTACCTTCTGCTCAACTTTAATAAGCAAGGCATCTCCATCACAATCTACTGCTACTGACTCGACTGTCTGTGTGTGCCCTGAAGTTTCCCCCTTTATCCACAACTTTTGACGGGAACGGCTCCAGAAGCAAACACGACCCGTTGATAAGGTGTGCTTAACCGCTTCAGCGTTCATATAACCGACCATAAGCACTTCATCATTCGTACGATCCTGAATAACTGCTGTTACTAAACCATCACGGTCATATTTCAGTTCTGATAGAATCTTCATGGTATCTCCTTAATCAAATTAAAAACAAAAAACCTTATGCCACTGGTCTTGAGTGTGCATAAGGCTTACAAATGAAAATCAACTATAATATAAAAATTCTTAGTGCGCACACACTCCTATGTTGGAATCGGAACGCCACCAATGCCAATGGTTTGAAATGCTATATAGAGTGGAGTGTGAACGGTGAAGTTTCATAATTTCCTTCATCAGAAATGTCTTTCTTATGTCTTTATGAATTTTATAATATCATAATATGAGTGTAATTGCAAATATTTTTATTATCTGTTTTCAATTTAATTTCAGATAAGCATATTTACTATTACCTATTTCCAATTCCCATTTTCTCTAAATCCCAAATAAGTGATGTTCCATCACTACTTCCACTAACAAGTGTTTTACTATCAGAAGAAAAGACGAATTTCGTCACGCTATTGTTATGTGCCCTATATATTTCCTTAATCTTCGTCTTGGTTTCCACATCCCATAGACGGATCAAACCGTATAATCCATTGGCAAGTATTTTTCCATCCGGTGAGAATTCTAATGAGTCAACAGTACCAGCCGCGTTAATATAATCCCCAAGGTGTTGAAAAGTTACCGTATCCCAATTCTGAATAGGTCCGTCCCAGCGACCACTAACAAGTGTTTTACTGTCAGGGGAAAATGTCAATGCTCTGACACCTCTATTTGGTTCAGTCTGCAGTACTTTCTTTTCTCCTGTCTGAATCTGCCACAATTGAACTGTACCATCCTCGCTTGCACTTGCCAACAGTGTTCCATCAGGAGAGAAAAGTATAGCGTTGACCCGATTTGTATGTTTATCAAGGGTCATAAAATGTTTACGGTTAACAATATCCCACATTTCCAATGATCCATCTCGACTGCCACTCGCAAGGAGTTTGCTGTCTGGGGATAATGCTAATTTTGAAAATATCTCCTGTTTTTCATTCCTGATGGTAAAAAGACGTTGATCTGTTTCAATGTCCCATATCTGTAGTTCATTTTTTCGACTTCTGTTAGCCGCTGTTTTTCCATCATGCGAGAAGACAATAGGGTATGTATTCCAGTTTGGTTTTATTAATTGCGAAGTCATAGAATCTTTATCCCATACCCACACTGATTCGTTAGCAGATCCACTGAATAGTTTCTGTCCAATTTCATCATAACGCAAAATCGTCATTGGACCTGTATGTCCGTGTATAGTAAATCGCTTCTGCATGGTTGCAACGTCCCATACTATAATTGTCCCGTCCCTGCTTCCACTTGCAAGCGTATTCCCATTACTGTTATATATTATTGTATTAACAACACTTGTATGTCCAGGAAAGGTTTTATGCTCTTTATTTGAAGATTCTTTATTGGTGATTTTATCTAATAATGATGAAAGTGAGGTCTTTTGCTCCTTATGTTTTTCAAGAATTCGATTAATATCCCACAATATAATACTTCCATCACTACCTCCTCCAGCAAGGATTTCACCGTTAGGAGAAAAGGTCATTTCACTGGCTCTATATTCATTATCATACAACTTTAATATTTTACTACCAGTTTCTGTATCCCAAATTGTGGAACTTCTCCCACTACTTACAAGCATTTTGTTATCAGGAGAAAATGCAAATCCTGAGACAAAACCAATCGGAAAATCAATAGCGTGTCGAAGTTTTCCCTCAAATGTATCCCAGATCAAAATCTTTCTTTCTCCATCAGTTGCAATTAAACTGGAATCTTGTGAAACCTGAAAATTGCTATATCCGTTTTGTTCTCCAGTAAAAAAGGCTATCTCACGTCCCGTATCAACTTCCCATACATGAAATTGGACACTTCTATTCCAACTTCCGCAGGATAATATCCTTCCATCATGTGAAAATCTTAAATGATATACTCTACCGATTTTTTCTCTTAACGTACGGATTTTTTCTCCCGACTTCACATCCCACAATTCAATATCTCCACCTAAAACCCAATTACCTGTAGCCAGTATTTTGCTATCTGGAGAAAAGGCTACTCTGTGGATAGTTAACGGACTACGAAAGTTAACTTTAATGAGTGATATTTCCTCTCCAGTCTGTGCATCATATATCCACACACCAATCGTGGTTGCTACTGCAAAGCGTGTATCATCAGATGAAAACTTAATGTCATTTATACTCCCTTTTCCAAGACGCACAGTCGCACCCTCTGGTAGATGCCATTGAGTATATTCCTGAGCAATACTGTTTGATGAAAATATGCAGGTCAATAACATGATTGTAAATATTAAATATTGTCTTTTATGCATATCTGACTCCTGAAGTTCTGCAGTCATTGGTACTATTTTATAATGTGTCTGTTTATCCTATAAATTTATATCATGGATCTATTATGAAAGTACTATCTACATTATATTATGACATAGAATCGGGTAATATGGTTGCATTAAAAGTATATGCGGGAATTAATTGAAATACAATAGACCGTTATCCTGTAAATTCCGAACAAAAAAAGCGGGTCACAGAGACCCGCTTGTTCTGATAAATTAGTTACCTAACAAATCATTTAGATTTCATCATCCCAATCTAACGGACGATTCTCTAAATATGGACGTAACAATTCACGTAAACGTCGATGTGCATGATGCAAATGTGTTTTTACTGTTCCTTCTGACCGATTGATGAGAACTGCAACCTCTTTAATCTGTAGTTTCTTTTCATAACGAAGTCTGAATACTTGTTGTTGCTTTGGAGGCAGTTGATTTACCGCTTTATCAATTATGTCACCAAGTTCCTCCATCTCAATTAGGTGAGATGGAGATGGCTGCTTGCTAATCAGTAAAAACTCCTCCGTACTTCCCTCTAAATCATCTATTCCGACAGTTTTTCTTCTGTTTTGTTGACGAATATAGTCAATGCATGAATTCATTGCAATCCTGTATAACCAACTATAAAAGGCAGAATTTCCTTTAAATTTTGATAAAGATTTGTAGACTTTCAAGAAAACTTCTTGGCATAGATCTTTTGTGGTTTCTGCGTCATGTATATGTCTGTAAATTAGTTTCGCAATACGGTTCTGATATTTTAGTACGAGGGTATTAAACGCTTCTGTATCACCATTTTGAAAACGACTTACCAAATCATAGTCATCAATTAATTCTAATTCATCGGCAGATATTAACTCCAAATTCTTATTTGTTGCTGGCATTCTTAGTCTCCATATTGAGGTAAATGTGGTGTTAACTCAAGGTTGGTTTACATTACTTTGACGAGGATAGCATTTATATATACACTTTATGTCTTAAATTGTTCCATAATTCCGCACGATTAGACTAATCTATACGTTATTTGTTCGGGTAAAATAAAGTACAGCCTGCTTTTTTCATCATATAACTTTATTTCTAATTGGACAAACAAACAAAAATGTGGTATTTTTTATATCATCATTAAGAGAATGCTAAGGAAATACATAATGGACAAGAAAGAAGAACTCATTGCAGAACTCTCAGAACTACTTGGTTCAAGAAATGTCCTAACAGACCCAACAGCATTGTCTGTATACGAATGCGATGCAGCTCCGTCATTTAAAGCATTACCAGACGTTGTTGTGTTTGCTGACACCACACAACAAGTTTCTGATATTGTCAAATTAGCAAACAGATATAATACACCGTTTATCGCTCGTGGTGGGGGAACTGGATTGAGCGGAGGGATGCTTTCAGTACAAGGTGGAATTATCATCGCACTTAACCGTATGGATCGTATCCTTGAAATAGACATTGAAAACGAGCGTGCAGTAGTAGAACCTGGGGTCGTCAATCTTCTTTTATCTCAAGCAGTGCAGAGTCAAGGATACCACTATGCCCCTGACCCATCAAGTCAGAAAGCATGCACAATCGGTGGAAATATCGCAGAAAACTCTGGTGGTCCTCACACACTAAAATATGGAGTCACTTCGGATCATGTGTTAGGTTTAGAAGTCGTTATGCCAGATGGTGAAATTATTGAATTCGGTGGAGAAGTTGAGGAAGTCCTGGGTTACGATCTACGTGGCGTTCTAATCGGTTCTGAAGGCACATTCGGGATCGTAACAAAAGCCACCGTCCGATTAACCCGAAATCCACAAGCATATCAGACCGCACTCGCAGTTTTTGACAAAATGGACGATGCATCAAATGCTGTGTCAACAATTATAGGAGCAGGTATTATACCTGCTGCACTTGAAATGATGGATACACTTGTCATCCGTGCCCTGGAGGATGCGTTCCAATTCGGTTTTCCTCTTGATGCCGAAGCAATACTTATCGTCGAACTTGACGGAATTGAAGCGGGCATGCAAAACCAAACAGATAAGATACTCGAAATCTTCAAACAGCACAATGCGCGTGAAGTAAATTATGCTAAAGATGATGCAGAACGACAAGAATTATGGAAAGCACGCAAAAGTGCCTTCGGTTCTTTCGGTAGACTTGCACCAAATTATATCACACAAGACGGAGTAGTTCCGCGAACTCGGTTACCAAGAGTATTACGCCGTATCTCTGAAATATCAGAAAAATATCAGATCGCCATTGCAAATGTATTCCATGCAGGTGACGGAAATATACATCCTATAGTCCTATTTGATGAACGTGATGCAGATCAGTGTGAACGCGTAGAACATGTAAACAAAGAAATCTTAACGGTGTGTGCAGAAGTCGGCGGGACAATCACTGGAGAGCATGGCATCGGTGTTGAAAAAATGGATTATATGCCCCTTATCTTTAGTCCTGAAGATATGAAGGTAATGGCTAATGTCAAAGACATCTTCAATCCAACAGGACTATGCAATCCCGGAAAAATCTTCCCAACAGCAGAATCATACGAAAAACTCGGAATGCAACCACCCTCTATGAGCAACGACTAATTCCAATTGAACTGAGGTTATCAGTATGAAATACGATAAAACAAATAGAACGTTTGATTGTGAACCTACGCTAACCGATTTACAGATATTAACGTATTGCCATGATGGATTCCTACAACTTCAGGGCGTTGTTCCAGACGAAATTAACCAACGCACATGTCAATATCTAAACGGAGAACTTCCTATTAATCCTGTATATATTCCTGAAGGTATGACACATGCTGATTTAGAACGTATGCGTGATACACACGAACCGAGTTCCATTATGCTTGAGGACTGGTATATTGAGCAGGTGCTACTCAATCGAGAACTCGCTGGCGCGTTGCGTTCACTGTTAGGGAAAAATGTTGGTCTACCTGTTTTGGTTAGCAATCATCGGGTTGAATGTCCAATGGAACCACAACCTTGGCATTACGATGCTGATCACGTTTTTGGTCCTGAAACCAATTTCGTTGAGGTATTCTACTTTCCACAAGACACACCGTTGGAAATGGGACCCACAGAGCTTCTACCCAGTTCACATGTCTCACCTAAAAGTCGAGACATATCTGAGAAAGGGTTTTCAAGCGATGGTCCAGCAGGTTCATTCGTGATACATTCCCAGAGCATCATGCATCGACGTGGGGAATCGACAGCAACTGGTTTGCGACACATGTTGAAATACAGTTATTGGCGAACAGTTCCTCCGGTGAGGGACTGGATACAAGAACCGGATTTTGATTTTCAGACTGCATCTTATGGTGGACACGGTGTAGCACGGTATGTGGCACACATGTTCTATTGGTTATGTGGAAAGAGTGATGAGTTTCGTCTCATTGGAGGACAAGCTTGGCCCTGGTCCAGTCCAAACCAGATTGGACCTTCCTACGGATTTGGTCACTCAGAGGGCTACCTCCCAAATTGGCGTAAAAACAATCCTGACGATTATGCAGTTGGATAGTCTGGGATTTATATAGTTTGAAAAGACAATGAATTTAACCTAAAATCAAAAAGTAGAATTTTTTCTGGGCAATTGGGTCATTTACGTCAATCATTTGAATAAAAATATGAATCGAAGAGATGTCTTGCTTGGTAAAGCACGACGAAATGCAAATGGATTGAAATTTAGAGATTTTGAACAACTATTACGACAATGCGGTTGGATGCAGCTTCGTCAGCGAGGTAGCCATAGAACTTGGTACTCACCTATCGGATACCGTCTTATCATACAACCAGACCGATCTATGGCAAAGGGTTATCAAGTTCGACAATTTCTCAAACAGTATAATCAGGAGGAAGCAGATGAAGAAGAATAACCACGACGATTTTGATGGTTTCATGATCAATGTATTTTATGATGAAGATGGCGACTATCTTGCACATCTTGTGGAACTCCCTAATGTTTCGGCTTTTGGACCAACACCTGCCGAAGCATTGTCCGAGTTAAAAACTGCATGGGAATTGATGAAAGAATGTTACCAGAAGGATGGTGAACCAATCCCTAAAGCATCTTCTCGACAAGGATATTCAGGACCTTACAATGTACCTGTTGATGAAAATATTTATCATGCACTGACAGACGAAGCGGCGAAAACTGGAATAAGTCTTTTTGCACTTGTTGCCCAGAAGTTAAAACCTTCTATACCTATTATTAAAGAAGATACAAATTGATGAGTAAATATACTGCCTTCTTTCTAATAACAGTAATCTCAATTATTGTTTCTCCAGTATTTGCACAGCAGAATCAAAACACGCAAGAGCAGGAAATTAAGTCTCTCAAGAAACAGTTCTCGGATCTCCAATCCAAACTTAAGACTGTAGAAAATATTGAGAAAATGGAGTTAATAACAAAACTCGCTGAGGCAAATACTAAACTTTTAAATGCCGATTTTGGTAGGTTTGAAAGGGAATTAAGGGATTCAAATCAGAAATGGATGTGGGGATGGGTTGGATTTTTTGGAGTAATATTTGCGGTTATTGGATTGGCTTTGTGGTTTGTGGTTAAATCACTGATAGCAGATAGAGTTGAAAAAAACTTGAACGGGTTTAAAGAGGCAGTAGCTCAGTTAGATGAAATAAAAAACCAGATAAAGTTGTTACATAAAGGTCATGCCACAACTTTTCTAAAGCATTTTGATCACTTTGAATTACTATATAATCCTTCTTCAAGTAAACAAACCGAGATATTATCAGATGATGTCCTTTTTGAAGTATTTAATGACGAATTCCTACCTCTTGAACTTCGATATAAGGCAGCATTTTTACTACTGGATAGGGACTATCCTGATATAATCTCAATTTTGTTAGAATTTATAAATAAACTTGTTGCCTTTGAAAGTAGATCTGAGGTGATATCTAATGGACGTGATTTTATTTATCTTATTGGAGAAACATATAAACAAGAAGCATATCAAGGACTCAAAAAATTCCTTAACCGCCTACTTAAAGAGGATCCAAAATGTAAGACTTGGTTCCTAACCTATACTGCTCTTTCACTCGCGGACATGAGTCTTAAATTGGAATTGTCTGATTCTTTATCACTACTAAAGATGGCATTACCTGTTTTTGTAGTTACACACCGAGAATCAAATTTATTAAGTAAACTCGCTGTTTATTTTGATAAATTAGGTGAACCAGATTCTATCAAAGAGATTCTTGCAAAGCACGTAACAAGTGAAATGAGTATTGTAGAAAAGAATTGTTTGAATAGATTGGAAAAACATGATCTTGAATACGTTAATAAGTGGAAATCAGATAAAGCCGAGGGAAAACTAGGATACCAGAAGTCTTCTTAAATTCATCTATCAATAATTAGATACAATTGGGTAAATCATATACAACAATCTTTAGCGTTGGATAAAAAATGAAAATAGTAGTTCTTTCCTATAGCCATCACGGACGGAGTATGGCAAATACAGCACAAGCACTCGGACACGAAATCGTTGGTGTGATGGATGCAGAGCATTCACCACGCGAACAGTTAGCAAATTACTTCCAATCTCCAGCTTATGATACTGCTGAAAACTGCCTTGATGCAACTCAACCAGACGTAGCACTCATCGCTGGAAAACACACAGAAATTCCATCTCATGTTCAAGCATGTGTTGACAGACGTATTCCGTATCTACTTGACAAACCATTCGCAGATTGTGCAGATAGACTACGTCCTGCTGCAGAAGCATCTGTAAAACATGATGTATTCAGTGCACTTGTACTGCCAAACCGATCAAGCAAAATTGTGAATCTTGTCCAAGAGATGCTTGATGATGGTAGCTTAGGTGAACTTGTCCTCTATAACAGTAGATTGAATAACGGACCACCATCTCGTTACGATCCAACCCCCTCATATTGGCACAACGATCCGAGCATATCTGGTGGTGGATGCTGGGCAGTTGAAGCAGCCCACGGTATTGACACATTCCTTCAGTTTGTTGGTGATCAGGAAATTACGGTGGTCGGTGCTGTAATGTCCAACGCTATGTATGGACGTGTAATTGAGGATAGCGGAATCGGTGTGCTAAGGTCTGAGAACGGTTGTACTGGAATTATAGAGTCAGGTTACACCTATCCTGCTGGTAAGAGAGGTGGTGATCACTTCTTCAGATTTATTGGAACAAAAGCATCCGTTTTTGAACAATATGGCAAAAACGGTGAACCGTTGATTGAAGTTCACACAACCGATGGTGTTCAGTTTAGCGAGGATATTTCACACGGTGCAAGAATTCGATGTGTAATGGACAGTGCATTTGACGCAATTAGAGAGGGAGCATCTTTTGAACCGACTGTTACTGATGCAGTGCGGATTCTTGAAATTCAGGATGCAGTATATGCACATGCAAGACAGAATGTAATTTCCAATGGTCCTCATCCAATGGGATACAATGCCGATATATGCAAATAATAGAATTCTATTCTAACGTGAGTTTGATAATAGAAATATTAACTTCATTTTCCATAAAATCTCATTCTCATAAACCCGGAAGGTACGGTTTCCTAACCGCACTGAATCCAAAATCTTATCATTCTCATGTTTAAAAAATAATTACAACAGGAAGGAGAAATTATGTCAAATACGATAGAAAAAGAGGTAGAAGAAATACTTCCACATGACTCTGTATTAGAGGAAGTGTTCGGTGACGCACACTTCACAGAAGGACCAACTGTCGCACCAGATAACACAGTATATTTTAGTGACATCACCTTTACACACCAAGCAGATATGCAAGCTGGACATATAATGAAATTCGATCCAGAATCTGGCGAAACATCGGTGTTTAGATCGCCAAGTGGTATGTCAAACGGAATGAAATTTGATGCACAAGGTCGTTTAGTTGTCGCAGAAGGTGCAGATTTTGGTGGTCGTCGAATTACCCGAACCGACATGAAAACGGGTAAAAGCGATATTATCGGTGGTCTATATGAGGGGAAACCCTTCAATTCACCAAACGACCTAACAATTGATGAAAACGGAAGAATCTATTTCACCGATCCACGCTATGTTGGGAATGAACCGGTCGAACAACCAGTAATGGGTGTCTATCGTATTGATTCTGATGGGTCAGTTCACCTTGTCATAGCAGATTCAGGAAAACCAAACGGGATTGCTGTCTCACCAGATCAGAAAATACTTTATGTCGGTAGCAACGACAGTGGTTCGTTACGTGAGTTACCAGAGGATACACCAACTTATACAGGACGCATGGCACTCCTTGCTTACGATCTTTCAGCTGATGGCACAGCAACTTTCCGTGAAACACTTGTAGACTATGCACCAGAACATGGTCCTGATGGTTTTGAGGTAGATGTAGAAGGTAATCTCTACGTTGCTGTTCGTGACAAGACACGATTCGGCATCGGTATATATTCTCCTCATGGAAAGGAATTGGCATTTATCCCGACACCAGAATTACCAACAAATGTTGCTTTTGGTCGTGGAGATGCAAGTAAAACACTCTATATCACTGCTGGAGGAAGTCTCCTTAGAATTCGTGTGTCAATAGATGGCTACCATCTCCCACAGAAATAACATCCATTTTTAGTTATATCTCTGGATGCATAGTATGCCATTCCGTTGCACTTTCATAAGCGTAACCAACTTGACATAACAACGGTTCTGATAAATCCTTTCCAACAAATTGAATGCTCAATGGTAATCCTTCGCTGTTAAAACCACAAGGTACTGAAAGAGTCGGGGCACCGTTATAGTTAAAGGGTGCAGTGAATCGTTGAAATCGTGCGGGTCTTGTTTCTTTAGGTCCGTATAACATTTCTGGCGTAACTTCGTGAGGTGGTGCTGACATTGACGGACATACCAATATATTAATATCCTGAAATATTCGCTCAAGATGATCTGTGCATTCTTTGCGTAATTCATGCGCTTTGATATAATCATCAGAAGTAAATTGTGCTCCCATGTCAAGCCAATCTTTGAACCAAGGACCGTAATCATCACGATATTCTGGATATATTTTCGAATGTGATTTCACTGCTTCAAATGAACATATTGTTGGCCACGATAATACATATTCATCCATATCAGGTAATTGCACATCAACGATTTCAGCACCTAATTCTTGGATCAATTTCACACCATCGGAAACTGCATCAGCAAGTTCAGAGTCGACATCCTTCGTTGCGTAGTTTTCATCAAACCCGATACGAAGACCTTTTATACCATTATTGATGTTCTCTAACATGTTAGGCACAGGATCAGACAGGGTACTGAAATCATCTGGATCAGAACCTGCGATTACTTCAAGCATGATTGCTGCATCTGCTACGCTACGGGTCATCGGTCCGACATGATCCATTGATGGAGCAAGCATCAACACACCGTATTTACTGACTCGTCCAAATGTGGGTTTTAGTCCAACAATACCGCATGCTGCCGATGGAAATCGGATTGATCCACCTGTGTCACTTCCAATTGAACCGGAACATAGACCCGCAGCCGTTGCAACACCGGATCCGCTTGATGATGAACCTGTCCATCTGTCAGGATTCCAGGGGTTTATCGGTATATTAAAATCAGGATGGTAGCCACCCATTGCACCTTCTGTCAGATTGAGTTTGCCAAGCATCACCGCACCAGCTGCATCAAGTCTTTTGACAACCGTACCATCATATTCGGGGATGTGGCATTGCATGACTCTTGATCCACCCATAGTGCGTATGCCTTTTGTAAAGCATAGATCCTTGATACCAATAGGCACACCGTGCAGTAGACCGCGATAGTTTCCGGCTATTATTTCCTGTTCTGCTTTTTGAGCAGATGCCATTGCATGCTCTGCAGTGACTGTGGCATAACTCTTTAGTCTACCATCAAGTTGTTCAATACGGTCGAGCATGGTCTGCGTTAATTCAACTGGAGACAACTTCTTTGAAGATAGAAGTTCTGAGATTCCTGTAATTGTCTTGTAGTGTAGTGGTTTATCTGACATGTTGTACATCCTTTGATTCGCTTTTATTCGCTTGGACGGCTGCGTCCTAAGAGACTTAGTAAGCGGTCATCTGCTGTTTGGAGGGCATCCTCTGGAACAGGAACACCATTACACAAGTTGAACCGCCAGTATGCCCAATATGCTGCATACTGAGATTGTAAGATATAACGTGTTTTGTTTGACACGTTAGGAGCACCACGATGCCAACACTGTGGGTCTTGCAGGTATATATCCCCTGCTTTACAGAAGATAGAAACAGGTTTATTCCCTTCAAATTCTGGGTTTTCCTGTGTGTTTGGTCCTCTACCAGAATAATGGCTACCGCGGACATATTGTGTCGGTCCTTCTTCAAGTGTGTCAATATCGCTGAGTGCCATCTGCACAGTAAACCACATCACAGGCATTCTTAGACGCGGGTCATGTCGTGGCATTTCATCGCTTACCGGAAAGTGTATTGAACCATCCACATGCCAACTACTTATGGATAAGCCCGGTAGATTACGGAGGACATTTTGACCACAAAACTTGCAATTCTCACCTACTATAGCTTCAGCTAAACTCAATATCGGTTCACGAAGCAGCATATCCCGAAAGATTGGATCAAGTTCAATGGTATTCCGAAGAATAAAAGGAAGTGTTTCTCCAGAATTAGCATGTGAACCCATTTGAATATAGCGTACATCTGCAAGGTGAGGGTTAGTTCTTTCTGCAAGTTCTGGATCATCAAAAAACGCATCCGTTTTGTCTCGTAGTGCTGTAACCTCTTCAGGAGTCAGCACCCCCGGTATATATACAAACCCATCACGGAAAAACTGCTCAGCAAGTTCATGTGTTTTCTCTTGACTAAAAGGTTCACCGCTTAAAATCGGACTGTTTGCCATACTATATCTCCTATTTTGTCAAATTTCTTTATGTCGTTGAGGAATATCATCAAGCGAATTCCTTACGGATTTCCAAATTTCAAATCAGAAAAGGGGTTACCGTCTGAGTCAGTAATACGCATAAAAAATGCCCATCCACCCTTTTCATTACACACCTTAGTGAGGATACTGTTTTTACCCTGTTTGAGGGTGACAGGAATTGTGTACGTATCAACTATTGCCATAAAGGTTTTGGTATGTGAAAATACTTCTTCCCCATTTAACCATACTTTTCCTTGGTCGTCACTATCAAATCGGATTTCAACTTCACGTTCATCGGGAGAGGTTACAGTGGTGAATGCATAAGAGACATGCCAATTTACATTATCCTCTCCAAGATGGATATAACCATCTAATTCCGTATCAGTGTGCTGTTTCCAACGCACTTTTCCATTTAGACCATCATATTTTGTTGCCAAATCAATCTCCGTTATGTCTTCAGGAATGTATGCCGTATCGTGTCCAATTCCATCTGCATTATCAAAAGGACCGAGAACCATCCAAGCGTCTTCAGTAATAAACCCAGTTTTCCGAATATGCACTTCTGATTTATCAAACTGCTCAAACTCCCGATAGTATTCAGCTAATGCAAAGTTTGCTCTTATATAAGTCCGCAGCATGTCAGAAGGAAGGTGTTCTATTACTGATTCAGTTTCTTGTATATAAGTTTCTACTTTCTCAAACATACCAATTTCGCGATAGTACTCAGCAACGCCAATGTTGCCATATATACGGATTTCAATATTTTCGGAGGGAATGTTGTCAATAATGGATTCAGATTTCTGAATATGCTCCTCTGCCTTCTCAAGTATACCATTTGCACCATAAAATTTAGCCAATATTATGTGTGAATTCAACTGGATATTCATTCTATCAGGTGCAATGTCAATCAATTTATTCATCATATTGGCAAAACCGTCTTTATCTTTGACGTTTTTTCTGGCTCTGTTAATCTCTGTGAATAACTTACGTTCTAAACTTGGAGAGGATGTAACATTAAATTCCCCTTTCGGTGTTGGAAAAGTTTCTGAGGTAGTAATATATAGGTTTCTCTTGTACCGTTCTAATGCCTCATCATACCATTCGTTTGCCAGATATACTTCCGCTAATGTCAAAGCATGACTTGAACTTTTCACTATAGGTGATGAATGTTCGACAAATTTCAACACATTATCTGTAGTTTGTTCTTTTGTCAAAAGATCTCCATCAGACACATGATCTTGTTCTTCTTTACTCGCATTGGTAATAACTTTTTCCCAGTCCCAAAGGAGAATTGTACCAATACCAACACTCATAAGTGTTTTGTTATCAGGGGAAAACATCAAGTTTTGAACGGATACAGAGTGTCTATCAAACGTAGTGAGTTTATCTCCAGTAGATATGTTCCATAGTTCCATTTTACCGCCCCGTAAGCCAACAATCAAAGTGGTATTATCAGGGGAGAAGATGAATGCAACACCTGATCCTTTTTTACTATAGGTGATTTCCTTAAACTGTTTATGTTCCGATCTTCCTATAAAACGGATCCGTTTCGTACTTCCCACAGCAAGTAGAGAACCATCAGAAGAGAAAGCAAGATTTAAGATGGGTTCTCGGTAACTACTACCTTCCGGAGGCTGCTCTTCAAAGTAAGAACTTAGCTCATCTCCAGTTTCTACATCCCATATCTGTACATGTCCACCCATTGTTCCACTGACAATTTGTTTCCCATCTGGTGAGAATATTATAGCTCTGACATGAGGCATACGTTCATCGGAATCTTCATCGTGGTCTGATGTAATTATTTGTTTTTTTTCACCCGTTTCCGTATTCAATAAGTAAATTTTATTCCCGCCTCTTCCAGCTACAGTTTTTCCATCCGGTGAAAAAATCCGACCATCGCTTTCAGGAAAAGTTTTCACATCAAGACCCGTATTAACATCAGTAAATCTAAGCACAAAATTATCAAAGTTAGGTTTTGAGGAATCATCCTCTAAACCTTGTGTGAGGAGATTAGTTCCATCGGGTGAAAACTCAAGAGACACGTACATATTCCAAAACCTCGGAACTTCCAGAGTCTTTTTAGTTTTGTTAGTGGTTTTTTGCGAAGTTTTCAAATCCCAAACGGTGACTATTCCCTCCGACGAAACACTTGCAAGTTTGGAATTATTTTTTATGAATGATGCTTTACTTACCCACGCGTGTCCAGCAATCCCGTTTTGATAAGGTTCTTTCGTCTTAATGTTCCAAAACCGGACGGTACCATCTGTACTCCCGCTTGCGAGTATGTTGCCATCTGGTGAAAAAGCTAATCTGTTAACATTACTGGTGTGCCCCGTAAAAGAAGTAACCAATTCACTTGTAGTAACATTCCACACTTGAATAGAACTGTTCATATTTCCAATAACGAGTAATTTCCCATCTGGCGAGAATTCTAATGTTGTTGGTCTACTGATATTGTCTTTTTCCCATGGTTCATGCGTGTGTAATTGTCCATCTGGAGAATGGAATAACCCTTTCATTTTATCCATTTTCTTGTTTAATAAAATCAGTTCGTCACCAGTGATAGCATCCCAGATTTGAACGGTTCCATCCAGATTTCCACTGGCAAGTATTGTCCCATCAGGTGAAAAAGCCAGTGATGTTGAGTGGTTATCTGGGGTTACTCCCAATCGGAAATGAACTCTCTTATTCGTTGGATTTCTGAGCGTAGATAATTTCTTACCAGTGCTGATGTCCCACAACTCAAGCAACCCGTTCCTGCTTCCTATGGCGATTTTATCTTCTGTTAGGGCATAGTCTTCAAGATGCGCATAACCAGGTCTTTCTCCAATTTTAGTGGTAGTCACCTGTCTGGTCTCAATATTCAGTATACTAATTGTGTCTTTGGCTTCACCCAAACTGACCAATGTTTTGCGGTCTTTCAAAAACCACGCCGTTTCAACATCTAGTAGGGGATTCTGCTTTGAAACCCTTCGTCTTGTAGCTATTTCCCACACCCCTTCCTCATTTGTGAGAAAACGACCATCAGCGGAAAACACAAATGCTCCCTTTATTTCTGGGAATAAGGAAATTTCATTGCAGGTTTCCACATTGTATAACCACACACCGATAGTGCTGCGTACTGCGAGTTGAGAGCCATCGGGAGAAAACTGAATTTCACTCATACCACCTTTTCCCAAGCGCATTTTTACATCATTCGGTAGTTCCCATTGTGGATAATTTTCCACTGTTCCCTCTGCAGGGTCATCTTCAACGGGAGGTGGCGCGGCATTAGGTTGTTCAGGAATCGGTTTCTTACTCTGTGCCTTAGCACTTCCAAGTTGTTTTCGTTTATCCGACTTCAATGCAATATTTTTCATAATAAATACCTCCACAATATCTATCATCATCACCGAATTTACAATAACGTGAGTTCGATTAATGATAGTATTGTATGCCAGTAGGAACCCTTTGAAATGATAATATTTACATTACTTACGTTCTAAAGATTCAGAGTTTTCAGAGTCAGAGGAAATTTTTCACAATTTTCTCATGTGCCACGAACTTATATTCAATAAGGTATTACAGGACTATTACGACCTATTTAGTCAAGAATGACTCTGAAAATTCGGATGGTTCTACATAAAACAGTATCAACGGAATTTAGGATGTGGATTCAACCGATTCCGTAAGTTACTTATTCCGAACTCACGTTCCTATAACAATTATGCTCCTAAATATGCTAAAGTATCTTTTTTATTTCAATCCAAATAATCCATTTCAGGTAATAAATTCCATCGAAATAGGTCAATAGGTTGTGTGTTTCTTGCCCATTTACCGAGAACTTGCGTATCCTTCTGTTTTGCTTCCATCTGTTGTGCAATTGTATTCGGATTCCACCCATCCAATACCATATCAGTCAATTCAACCAAGACATCTCTACAGGCTGAATCGTTTGATCTGTCATGTAATTCATCTGGATCAACCTTTAGATTAAATAGCTGTGATGGTTGTCCATGATAGTAGTTTAACTTCCAATCCTCGTACCTAATCATTCTATGAAAACATCCATCATAAGTACAATATTCAGAAAATGCAATATCATCCCATTCTGTATCCTCATCATTCAATAACGGTAAAACACTTCTCCCGCGGGAATTTGGTAATGGTTGTGCTCCAAGTACATCAAGCATCGTTGCGTTCAGATCAAGTGAACTGATTACATTATCACACCTGATCCCTTCAGGTAAGTTACCGCGCCACGAGAGAATTGCTGGAACTTTCACGGAGTGCTCATAGAATGTCTGTTTCCACCAAAGTCCATGTTCACCAACCTGCTCTCCATGATCAGAACTATAGAGTATGATTGTATTCTGATCTAAATCGTTTTCCTTGAGTGCAGAAAGTATGTCACCAATCATAATATCCATCCGTGTGACCAAAGCCCAATATGCTGTGCGTGCGCGAAGAATTTCATCTTCTGATACTTCAGTTATTCCACATTTTTCACGCCACCAATGAAAATAAGGATGCAATTCATCAGAAAAAGGTTCGTTGATTTTTGGCATTGTCATACGACCATCATAGAGTTGATAATCTATATCACGTGCTACAAAAGGTTGGTGCGGAAGCATAAAACCAACTGAAATAGAAAATGGTTTATCAAGCAAACCTGCTCGTTTCTGAACACCGAGACGGTTAAGATAATCAACAGTCGCAGCAGTCACATCCTCATCGTGAACTTGGTATGCACTCTGTCCTGCACCGGACTTCTGTAGACTTACTCGTGCGGGACCTGCTGTACCACTTAATTCACCGTGGTCAACACCACCTCCACCAGGATGGTTCGGTCCGTGATCACCCACAAGCCGTTCGGTATAACCGTGTAATTGATCCGGTCCTAATGCATGCATTCTGCCAATGAGAACTGGATCATACCCAGCAGCACCCATAGCATGTGCAAATGTTGGAATACCGGAGTCAAGAATATGACTATTTGTCCAAACTTCGTTTTCATACGGGTATCGTCCACTCAACATAGACATCCGAGATGGTACACAGATTGGGGAAGGACAGTAGGTATTTTCAAATACGATACCTTCGGCTGCAAGTCTATCCAAATTTGGCGTTTGCACCAATTGGTCTCCATAACATCCGGTTACGTAAGGATTATGTTGATCAGAATGGATATATAGTAAATTTGGTTGTTGATTTTGCATTCTTACTCCCTTAGAAAAAGCATAATGACATTATACACGGTGGATGTTTATCGTCAAGTTATTTATAGCGGATTATCAGAGCCATTTCTGTTGACATTGAAATATAGCGTGTAGTACAATAGTATCACTTCAGAAACTCTAACCTCAATCGTTAAATCATTTGTTGTCAATAACGAATACACCTAATAAAAATTCAGTAAAGAACGCTGTTTTTTACCAAACGTTGCGGTGTGAAAGCCCAATGCTTTAGCTTTGGGATGAAACAACGCCACAAAACGCTTGAAAGTAATTATGATTTATGATATACTATTTGTACATCGTTGTGGTGGATTAGACCTTTCGCTTGAAAGTGCC